>CAYXWE010000197.1:0-6776 GCA_964468145.1 uncultured Pleurocapsa sp. | reverse complement strand
CAACCAGGGGTTAAAACCACCTGGCGCGAGCTTTCTCCCGTACTTTCTAGGTTTTTTTTCTAGAACAGTATGAATCTGATTTTACTCATACTCTTCAGTTTTTGTCCTGTACTTAGGCAAAGTATTATCCTTCAAGACTGTTTCCCAGAATAATCAACTGTCTGCCAAAAAGCGATCGCACTCCTGCCAAATCTAATTTACAATTATCCAAAATCTCTTCTACTGTACTTTGCTTATTCCCTTCACAAGCCACCATAAACTCGTATTCGTCATCAGATAGTTTTTCCATCTGATATTCAAAATTCAAAAAGCTTTTACTAGGAAAACCCTGCATACAGGGATGAAGTTCGGGAATGGCTTTATTTAATGCGGTATCCTCTTGCCAATCTTGTTTATTTAAAGGTGGTTTTGCTAAAAAGAATTCATAGTGGGTTAAGTTAGGATCGAGTAGTTCGATTAAACGATATAACTCGCGATCGCTTAAATTTTTAGCGCGAGCCATCAATTCATCCGATTCTCCCACCAGGCGATCGAGTTGCCAATATTTTGGATTAGAAAAGCCCACAAAATCCAAACCCGAAATATCGATTAATTCAAATAAAGTATCGACATTGTAATCAATTTCTTGGGGATGAACGTACATATCCGCAAAGGCTTCATCCCGATGATTTTCTAATGCCCATCTTTCCTTTTCTTGTTTTACCAGACGGTTATTTTCGGGTAGTTTAGCAAAAATTTCTCTACCAACTGCTACCCCATCGCGGTAGTCGCCTCGTTTTTCTCCTTGAAGTAGCGCGATCGCTTTTTGCATTAAGCTGATTTCCCAGCGTCCCAATTCTGCATATACAAAGATATGTAAAATCCCCCCTGGTTTCAACTTTTTCGCCAATGCTCGAATGCCCTTATCGGGTTCGGGTAAATGATGCAATACCCCCACACAATTAATAAAATCAAACTCCCCTTCTAGGTTAGTAGCTTCTTCTAACTTGAGGTTATAAAAATTAACTGGTTTGTCGTGCTTGGCAATCACTCCCGAACGATTACAACGCTCTTGGGCTACTTCTAGAGCCTTCTCACTCAAATCGATCGCCGTAATTTCTGCATTGGAATTTTGGTGAATCAAATAATCCGTACCCGAACCAGTACCGCAACCCGCATCCAAAATACGGATATCTTGAGTACTGGGTTTTGTTCCCGTGCAAAAACTATAAGCTGCCGTCCAACTCCAACGCCAGTTGTAGCCTGGTGGTTCGAGATCGGAAAGAGGATCGGGCGGAAAAGGATAGGTATTGTAGAGATTAGCGACTGCTTGATTGATTGCTTGGGAATCGGACATAGATACGCCTTGTGTGAATTAGCTTCGTTCGAATGAACTAGTACCTAGCTCTTAGCTAAAAGCTTTTAGCTCTTAGCCTTTATTATTCAGAGTACAATATTTGTTATCTCAAGTTTATGATGGATCTGCTCGAATCGTTAAAGACGCGGGTTTGACCATCGAAGAGTTTAAACAGTTAGTCAGATTTATACTCCGATCTAAAAGAAAAGAAAAAATCTTAGTTCTAGATTGAAACCCGCCAACTCACTCCTTTTTTTGTTCCGTCTTAAGTTGGTTGTCGGCGTGTTTATCTATGGTCGAAGATATTTTGATAGTGCAATCGATCTAACTCCACAAATACAGGGATCGCTTGAAAACATCTTTGCGCGAGTTGATAGCGATCTTCCCTTTGCAACATCTGAGTTAGTTTTGCCTTAACATCTAATAAATAACGAACGTCATTGGCTGCATAGTTATATTGGTCGATAGAAAGATTTTCTGCATCTCCCCAATCAGAACTTTGAGCTTTTTTGTCTAGTTCCACCTGCATCAATTCTGCAACTAGACTTTTCAAGCCGTGACTGCCCGTATAAGTACGGGCAAGTTTACTAGCAATTTTAGTGCAAAAAATTGGTGCGGTTTCGATCTCAAACGCCACCTGAAATTGAGCTACATCAAAACGTGCATAATGAAAAACTTTGGTAATATCCCAAGAGGTCAACAGCTTTTCCAAATTGGGTGCTTGAGTTTGCCCTTTAGCAATTCTGACAGCAGTTACAAAGCCTTGAGGATCGCATAATTGAACCAAGCAGAGGCGATCGCGCCCCAAAACCAGACCCATAGTTTCGGTATCTACCGCAATCTCATCTGCAGCCATATAACGAGCCAAAGTCGCTGCATCTAAATCTTCATCACAAACCTGAACGTTTTCTAAAACCATACTGTCAACTTATTTTTCGAGGATAAAAATTTGAGTAAAGTAGTATTCTCCTTGCGGATTTTTTGCTACTCCAATGCCTGTTAAATTATAGTTTCCCTCCATGTTTTTGCGATGACCGTCACTTTTAATCCATCCTTTGACTGCGGTAGCCACGGGATCTTTGTAGCCCATATTATAGGCAACATTTTCTGCTGCACCGCGGTAGTCAATAGTATCTTCTAGAGCTGCGACTCTGCCTTGAAAACCATCGTGACTAAACTCTACGCTTTGCTCGGCCATATTCTGACTATGAATCGTCGCTTGCTCGCTAATCGAAACATTAAACTTCAAAGGAGCAAGATTTAAAGATGCACGATATTTATTCACCTCTTGATGGGTCAACCGAGCTATCTCTGCTAAATCCATAGACTCCGATCTCTTGGCTAAGGTCATAGTCGAACTAACATCTGGAGTTGAAGCATCGCTTGAAGTTGTCCACCCTGCAAAAAACATGGCGATCGCAGCAGACAAAGAAAGTTTGACCAATAGGGGAGTTTGTAAAGAACGTCGGGATTGAAACATGGCTTTAAATACGATAATAAATAGCTGATTACTTC
The DNA here is from genome assembly GCA_964468145.1 of uncultured Pleurocapsa sp. Classification (GTDB taxonomy): domain Bacteria; phylum Cyanobacteriota; class Cyanobacteriia; order Cyanobacteriales; family Xenococcaceae; genus Waterburya. Next base: position 3,925 of record CAYXWE010000197.1, on the reverse strand, counting down.
ATATTGTAGTTTTAAAGAAATACTAACGACTACCGAAGATTCAACTATTCTTTATCCTTCATCTGTTTAAAGTTCGTCTCCCAAATATTTAGCTACTGTTTGCACGTCTTTGTCTCCTCGACCAGAACAATTAAAAACAATGCGTTGAGTACCTGTTAACTGGGGACAGAGTTTCTCTAGATAAGCAAAAGCATGGGCGGTTTCTAGGGCAGGAATAATACCTTCTTGTTCCGATAGCAAACGCAATGCTGAGATCGCTTCGGTGTCGGTTACTGCATAGTATTCTGCTCGTTGAGTATCTTTTAGGTAGCTATGTTCTGGCCCAACACCAGGATAATCTAAGCCCGCGCTAATAGAATGAGCCTCAATAATCTGTCCTTGGGTGTCCTGCAACAGATAGCTCATTGCTCCGTGTAGTACTCCTGGTTTTCCTTCGGTTAAGGTTGCAGCGTGTTTGCCAGATGCCACGCTTTCCCCTGCTGCTTCGACTCCAATCATCCGCACGCTCTTATCGGGGACAAATTCATGAAACAAACCCATGGCATTTGAACCACCACCTACACAAGCAATGAGGATATCGGGTAGTCCGCCCCATTTCTCTGCACATTGTTGGCGGGTTTCTCTACCAATTACGGCATGGAAGTCTCTAACCATCATGGGATAGGGATGGGGGCCTGCAACCGAGCCTAAAATATAGTGAGTGCTTTCTACGTTAGTCACCCAATCGCGGATTGCTTCGGAGGTAGCATCTTTGAGAGTACCAGTACCAGCGGATACGGGCTGCACCGTTGCCCCCAGAAGGCGCATCCGAAAGACATTGAGCTTTTGTCTTTCCATATCTTCTACGCCCATATAGATGATACATTCTAAACCAAAGCGAGCGCAGACAGTGGCTGTTGCTACCCCATGTTGTCCCGCACCCGTTTCGGCAATAATACGTTTTTTGCCCATGCGAATTGCTAGTAGAGCTTGAGCTAGGGCATTATTGATTTTGTGCGCCCCTGTATGGTTTAGGTCTTCCCGTTTGAGATAAATTTCTGGAGCAAAATCGGGGCGAGTATAGTGTTGACTGAGACGTTCGGCAAAATAAAGGGGATTGGCTCTACCGACGTAATCTTTTAATAGTCCCTGTAATTCTTGAGTAAAGTCGGGGTCGTTTTTGTATTTATTGTAAGCAGTTTCCAATTGAGCCAAAGCAGGCATCAAGGTTTCAGGAACGTATTTACCGCCATAGGGGCCAAAACGTCCCAATTCATCTGGTACTGTGGCGCGGTTACTTTTAATTGGAGTAGCAGTCATAAAAGTTTTTTCTAAGTTTAATAGTAGCTCTGATTATTATTTTACAACTGTCCGCTGGGGCGATCGATAATTGCAGACTAGCAATATTTTGAATCGATGTTTAATATGTAGTGCTATTTAAAATTAATTCTATTTGAGACGATCGCCAATGGCTAAGACTCCGATTGTAAAGCCTTTAGGATTAGTGATACAAACTGCTGGTTTAGTTAATGCAGGGCAAGTTCAAATTGCTCTTGAAGATCGCCAGCTTTTTCCCCACCTAAAAATTGGTCAAATTATGGCTAGACGGGGATGGATTAGCCAGCAGACAGCGGATTTTTTTGCCGAACAGTGGCCGAGGTTGTTAGATAGTAAAGCGAGGGAACGTTTAGGGCAATATTTGAAGGATGTTCCGTTCAACAGCGAGAATATTTTCCATCCTGGGACATTAGAATTAATCGAGCCTCCCCGCGATTATATTCAAAATTGTTTGCTCAATAACCCCAGATGCGAGCCGACTATACTCTTAGATTTGTATCGACAAATTCGCCAACAAAAAGAAATTGTTGCCACCCGAAGCATAGCAGAACAAGAATTGATTAAAAGTGGATTGGTAATCGCCGAAGAACGCAAAATTAAACTGGATTATCTCGGCGATCGCTATAATTTTGATAATAACTGGATTCAAGAACAGTTAATAAGGTTACAACCCTACAGCAAGATTAGGGTTAAGTTATGGGGTTTAGAAGCCAAAGCTAACGATCCCTATCGGGTAATAGCAGAAGTAAATAAATGGACGGGAGAAGATCCCGAATTAAATCAAAATATATATCAGGTATTGCGCGATCGCTGCTGCTTTATTGTTAGAGGTCGAGAAGCTTTAATAGTATCAGAATTAGTTTATAAATATGTTATTAATGGCTGGGAAACCAAACTAACAGCACCCCACCTGTTGAAGTTACGGGATCGAGTGCTAAATCCTCCCCTCGATTTAGCTCTTTGTTTGCTTAGTTATCAAAAAGTTTGGTACGGTCAATCAATTCCTTTCGATAGATCTCCCCAACAGCAGTATTTAATCGAAATAGGTCTGATAAAGTTAGAACATAATCAAATCCGAATCGCCAATCGTATTTATCGCGATGTATTCGATCGCAACTGGCTCAAAAAACAGTCGGTCGTTAATCGGTCTGGCGACTCTAAATCAAACAACGACAGCATTACTATTTTAGAACCAAACTCTGCTAGTGTGAACCAACAGAAATCTTCGGGATTAATCAAAATACTGACTCTACTAGTTTGTCTTAGTGGTGTGGCGTGGTTTGGCTGGAATTTATTTGGTAAATATCAGCAAGTTCAACAGTTCAAACAGGCAAATAGTTTACTGGCTCAAAAAAAATATACTGCAGCGATCGATGTTTACGATCGCCTGTTGGGAACGAATATAAGCAATCGCCATCAAATCTGGGTTAATCGGGGTTATGCTTTTTCGGGTTTGAATCAGTATCAAGATATGCTACAGTCTTGTTCTAATGCCACCTTAACTAAACCCGAAGCTGGTATAGGTTGGAACTGTCAGGGAGAAGCCTTATATTATTTAAAACAGTATCCCCAGGCTTTATCCGCTTTCGAGCGGGCAACTAATAAAAATCCTCAAGAAGCTACATTTTGGTTAAATAAGGTTAGAGTGTTGTCCAATCTTCAAGAGTACGAAGCAGCGATATCCGCTAGCACCCAGGCGATTAAATCGATCGGTAATTCCCAACTCAATAATTCTCAGAAAAAAGAATATTTAGCGATCGCTTTGAACCAACAAGGACAAAATCTACTTAAAACCAGTCGCTATCGGGAGTCTATGGCAGCTTTTGAACAATCTTTGGAGAATTCACCCAATTATTTATCAGCCAAACAGGGAAAGGGAATTGCTTTATACGAATTAGGAAAATACCAACAGGCGATCGCTCTTTTTACCGATCTTTTACAGCGCGATAATCTTACTCCAGAGCAACAGGCTATGAGTTGGCTTTATACGGGAGTTAGTCAATGTCAAGCGCAGCAATTTGAGGCAGCGCAGTCCGCTTTTGAAAAGGTGTTAGAGTTAACTCAAGATTCTCAGTCGCAAAATATTGCCACCAAAGGATGCGGAATTCAATAAATCCCCTAATGTATAATATGAAGCCTCCCCTACCTGCAGCACAAAAGATAGATCTTTTTTATTTTTCTGCGACCAACTTTGCAGCAGTCCTAACATAGCATAAATATTGCCGTGGACATCTCCTACTGCAGCAAAATATTTATCCCTATCCTCTGGCATGATTTTAAACTAATTTAAAATTTATAGAAATGAAAATAGTTTTGACCAATCGATATTATTGGGTCGCTTCCCTGAATTTACAATCGAAAAATCTTTATTAACTGTGGTTTCATAAAATAGCGATTCTACACAGGAGTTGGCAACATCGATACGGCTAGTTTCACCATTAAGATTATCTCCCATTTCTATAACAACACCTCTTTTGCCATCGGTTTTGGCACGCAATAAAGTATTAAGATCGTAGGAAGTGTACGGCCCATCAATTAATCTTGCAGGGCGAATAAATGAACTACTCATGGCTACTTCGTTGAGCCATGAGTTTCTGACGCTTCGTTT
>CAYXWE010000196.1:0-6795 GCA_964468145.1 uncultured Pleurocapsa sp. | reverse complement strand
AAGCTTATAGCACAGGAAGAAGCCCCTTTATCTTTGCTACTTTCCTCTGTGTAGCAATAATGATTCTAGATAAGCCTAATAGTTTGCAGTGCGATCGCTCTACTCAAAAATGCACTTTGACTCATTCTCTTACTTTTGATTCTATCGAGACAGAAATATCTTTAAAAGATATTAAAGGTGCAGAAATCATCGATCGTGGTACTAGTAACACAATCGAATTAATTACAGACTTAGATTATCCAGTTGAGTTATCTTATGCCAGATTTTCTACCATCGATAATCCTACAGCAAAACTTGAAAAAATTCTGAGTTTTCTTAATAATGACTCTATCCCTACATTGTATATAGAGCAAGATAAAAATCAAAGTAATCTAATTATGCTTGCTATAGCAGTAGTAGTCATTATCTTACCGATGTCTGTTGCACTGAGTATTTTGCTTCAAGATACTCAGTTTGATTTAAATATAAATTTAAACGAATTGAAAATAAATACTCAAAGTTTTTGGAGAAACAAACAAGAAACTTACAGTATTAATCAGATCGAGCGGGTGAAATTAGATTCTGTCGATAAATCCCAATCTCAATCGGGAATGTACAAACTAAATTTAGTAATGGATTCGGGAAAGACGCATAAAATATTAGTAGTTGATTATCCTAAAGGAAATGCCGAAAAAATAGTAGATCGAATCGAGGAATTAATGGCAAACAATTAGTTTTTTTAAAACCGATTTGAACTAAATCCAACTAGTATTGTCAGTAAAAGTTTAAATTGTCCGCGCAAAAGAGTAAATAAAAATTCAGTCTCGATCTGTAGCCTCTCGATGAAAATGAGTCAGAGAATGAGGTACTTCTAAACCATTTGCTTCCATCAGAGATTTATTCTGCATAATCTCTGATGGGATACCATCCGCTACGACTCTACCCTGATTCAATACCACTACGCGATCGCATACTTCCAAAATCAATTCGAGATCGTGGGCGGAGACAATAATTGTTTCATGAGAAGCCTGAAGAAAGTTAATGAGTCTTCTTCTTGCTCTTAGGTCTAAATTAGCACTAGGCTCGTCGTAAAGCACGATTTGGGGCAACATAGCTAAAACTGCTGCGATCGCCACCATACATTTTTCTCCTCCAGACAGTTGGTGGGAAACGCGATCGGCAAGATGGGTAACTCCCGTAAGAGACAGGGCGGTATCGATACGAGTTTCTATTTCTTCGGGAGATAGATCGATATTCTCCAAACCAAATGCCACATCATCCCGCACTGTCGGACAAAATAGCTGATCGTTGGGATTTTGAAACACCAGTCCAATTTCGGGGTTAAATTCTCCTGCTTGGATCTGGCGATCGAATAATTTTACTTCGCCATAGGTAGATTGCAAAATACCGCAGATAGTCAAAAATAAACTAGTTTTTCCCGCGCCATTTGCACCAATCAAGCCGACGGTTTCTCCTGTGGCAATTTCTAAATTAATATCAGTTAGAATCGAGCGCTCTGTGCCATAGCTGAAGCTTAAATTGCATAAAGAGATTGCTTTAGTTTTTAAAGAGAGTTGATTGGCGGTTTTAACTAGATCGTTCATTAGTTGTTTAAAGCTTGAGTTGTATTGAGCAATGGAGAGGAATATATAGCGCGGGTTCGAGATAAACTGAAACCTTTACTATTTTGTTGTTAATTTAATTAACGCGAGTTCGCCTGGAAGCTAAAACTCTTACTGTTTCGTTCGCCCGCTAAACTATTTTTAAAATTAACCACGGAGCGGTGCGACCCCACGGCGAAGCCAAGCCGTTTGGGAACGCGCACCGAACGGAGGACACGGAGGAAGTTATCTGCTGTATGTTCTAGTTTTTTTGTTCTTGGAGGGGGACAAGTCAAAGTGCTTTGTTTTTTTCTTAACCCGAATTCAGGTTAATTACTTTTTTATTGACTGCAGAGAAGGCAGAGAGAGTCAACTGCTGTATATTTTAGCTTTTGGTATTAGTCGAAAAGATCGAGTATTTTTTGATTAATTTGAACTTGCGTGATTTAGAAATAACTTAAGAACTTGGCAACAATATTTGCAGCGCAATCAAAAGTATTGCGGTGGTTGATGTCATCAAAGTTGCCACCAGACTGTGGCGATCGCGCAGATGTAAAATATTACTAAAACTAAATCGATCTCGTTGTTTTTGGGAGTTGCTTTGGTAACCATAACCCCGTAAAATCATCGCCTGGTAGATTCTTAAGGAACGTTCGTAACTCCTGACTAGAATGCTGCCCGTTAATTGAGCAAAGATCTTGAGATTGCGACGGCTGATGTTCTTGGGCTGGAAACCTCTTAACTTCATTGCTCTTTGCATAGTGGTTAACATTTCCCCCAACTCTTCTAGATAGCGATAGGAAAGGAGAGTCATATCGACAATAACTCTGGGCAAACCAAGGGATCGCATGGCTTTAATACTACTCAAAAAAGGAGCAGTACCAAACAGAATTAGACTCACGGTAAGGATGCAAAAAAAACGCACTGAGACTAACAGTGCTTGCCAACATCCTTCTTCTTTAATTGCTAAATGTCCCCACTGAAAAATAGGCGTACTTCCTGAAACAAAAGGCAATAAAATAATTACTGCCAAAATAAACCAGCTTGGATAGCGCAAGCGAGTCATCAAAAAGGAAACAGGAATTTCTGAAAGGATAAATAAAATACCTGTAATTGTCACCATTATTGGTAGTAACCAGACATTTTGTACAAAAGCAAAGGCAAAAATCAGACTTAATAAGCCAATTAATTTAGATCCCTGTTGCCAACGATGGAGGGGGGAATCTAAATAGGCATAACGATCTAGAGCGAGTTTCATTGCGAGACTGTTGATTTAAATTGTTGTTAAAAGAGAAATTACGATCGCAACAATTCTGGTTTTACCTGTTCGAGGAAAGCAATTAACATTGTGCAAAATACCCCCTCGATCGCAGCTTGAATTGTGTAGCTACCTAGAGAGACTAAAATTGCCGTTCTTTCCGCGTTAACATCCATATCGGGAGAGATATGAGTGATTAATAAAATGGCAAACATCGTCGCTGATAATAACAATGCTCCCGCACCAGCAGCAAATGAAAGAATTTTAGTTAAGAATTGTTTTTTATTAGAGAAGCGATCGCGTTGCCGAAAGATTAAGTGTGCTGCGATCGCTGGCGCGCCCAAAATCATGGCATTTATCCCTAGGGTAGACATTCCTCCATGTTGAAACATCACCGCCTGAAAAAACAAACCAATCAGAATTGCAGGAAAAGCATAAAAACCCAATACCGCCCCCATCAAGCCATTAAAAATCAGATGGACGCTAGTGGGAGGAATGGGAATATGAATTAAAGAAGCTACAAAAAAAGCAGCGGTTAATAAAGAAGCCTTAGGAATGTTGGCTTGGGTGTATTTGTCGCGGTTAATTTCTCGCAGACAATACCAAGTAGCACCGCCAGTGAGAGCATAACCAGCAAGACATACGTGGGGAGGAAGAAAACCATCTGGAATGTGCATTAATTGACTAGAAATAATTTAATTTATCGGACTGGAAAATTTATCCTTGGGACTTAGAGCGAGAAAAAAACAATGCCGTACCCAAAAATCCCCAGCCTACTGCTGCAGCCATAACTAGTTTTTGGGAAGGAGTATAGCCCCCATTGGCTGAATTAATTCCCATGTTATTTACAGCCAGTTTGCTATCGCCTAAGGGAATACTGGTAATGTCTCCATGTCCAGACTGGCGGACCTTAATATCCCAGTCCCCTACATCCTCAGCATCGGGTACGAAGCTAAAATTACCCGATTCGTCGGTTTTTCCCTTTAGCCAGGGAGTAGCGCGATCGCTAGGAGCATAAACTACTACTTGAGCGTCTCCCATAGGCGTGCCATCGTCGTATTTTGCCTGGATTGTAATGGCGGTAGTTTCTTGGTACTCAATATTCGCTCCGTGAGCCAAGACCGATTTCGGTACGGCGATCGCCATTAATAAAGCGAGAAAAAAGTAAAATTTATTCATGATAAAAATACGAGAGCAGGGAAACCGCTATCTTTTAAGCAGCGGAGGAACTGCCACACAAGGCATTGTACTGCCCGTGTCGCAATAACTAATCTGCCCATTTCGTTCTCCATGTGGTGTGTGACTGTAGGGATTATTAGTCAAATTGTAAGATTGCTAGCCCGAATCAAACAGTTTTCTGCTGTTTTTCTCAAGGATCGATTCGATTGATAACGCAATGTCCTTCTCCCACGTGACCCAAACCAGCGATCGCCTGAGTTAATTTTTCATAGTCTTCTGGCGACAGCTTTTGAGATAATTCTGTTTCATTCAAGTTAACCTTACCATTGCTAGCTAGTTTGGCGATCGGCTCAAATCCCAAGGCATCTTGATTTATAGCTTCCTCAGGGGGGGTATCCCCGTCGCCAAAGATATGGTCGAAGTGAAAAGTAGCTTCTACTTGTCCTGGAGTATCTTCTGTAACTATTCCCTGACGCTCGTCGCCAATAAATTCACCACAGATATATTCAGTCGGTCGATCGAAGCCCAGATTAAACTCAATTGTCTCGCCATCTTTAGTTGCTTGTCCCACCAAAGCAATAGTATTACCTGCGATCGCGCTATCGGATTTGGCAGTGTTTAGTTTCCAACTCAAAGCGTTATAAAATCCCGTAGGAACTTTCGTTTGGCTAACCAAAATTGGCTCGGCATCTATACCCCCTTCCGCCAAATCTATAATTTTTACGCCATCGACCAAAGCAGCTTTTTCTTGGTAATCGATGCTGCTTTTTGTATCTCCTTTTTGGGGTTCAAAGGTAGATTGGGTTGAGTAAGCAACCGCATCGCTAATATTCACGTATAAATGGTCAAAATTGATTTCCCAGTCATCTTTACTAGTAAAACCTTGTCTCACGAAATCTTCACCATTGGCAACTAAAGACAAGCTACTTTTGTCACTATCCGCTGCGGTAGCTTGGCTGCTAACTTGATTCGCTCCGCTAGTTAAAATTACCGAACTTAAACCGATACTAAAAAATAATATGGAAAATTTACTCATGCAATCAGAAATTAAATCCTAGATTTTTTACCTCTCTTTAGTGATAATAAATTTCAATCCTATTTTTCAATCCCCCCAGAGGGTATTGGATAAGAGTTTTTACTGAATTTAGTTGGCTCTAATTCGAGCATAATTACCGCAAATTTTCTGACAATTTTAAATAATCCGTGTTATTTTTCGTTAAATTGCTTACAATGCGATATGAGCAGAACTAAAGAAAGCTTTGTGATTTCTTTATATTTTCTGAGAAAAAATCAGACAATTTCTGTCTAATCTTCACCAAATTGGTCTAAATCGAGGCTAAAATCGGAAAATAATTACCAAAGTCTAGTTGAGAACACTCACTCAGGTAGACAGCCTTAATCAAAACTCAACAATACCCTGAGCCTATTTGCTAGGGTTCTAGCAAGTTCAGAGTTGGAGAACAAATGAAGGTGTAATTAGACACAAATACTAAATCATAGAAATCCCACGGAAAGTTAAAAAGTTAACTAAACAACTATTATTATTTTTTCACTGAAGGAGCAAGAGAAAACGGCATGACCCAAGCTAATCAAGTTCTAGCAACAATCGCCAACCCAGGAAACGATTGGGAGAGCCTAATTGAAGAAGATACTAAAAAATCTCAAGACGATGTTGACCTAAAACCAGCAGCTAAAGGGAAGAAGAAAAAAGCCACTAGTACCAAGCGTGCCGAGCGTGGTAGAAAAAAACCCTATACAGAAGACTCTATTCGTATTTATTTACAAGAAATTGGTCGCATCCGACTGCTAAGAGCAGAAGAAGAGATCGAGTTAGCTCGACAAATTGCAGATTTACTAGAACTCGAAAGGCTAAAAGATAGTCTAGAAGATGGTTTGGGTAGAGAAGCTACCGACGAAGAGTGGGCAAGAGAAGTCGATATGGAATATCGTAAATTCCGCCGTCGCCTCTTTATTGGCAGAAGAGCTAAAGACAAAATGGTACAGTCCAACCTCCGTTTGGTTGTGTCTATCGCCAAAAAATATATGAATCGTGGTTTATCCTTCCAAGATTTGATTCAAGAAGGTTCTTTGGGCTTGATCAGAGCAGCCGAAAAATTCGATCATGAAAAAGGCTATAAATTCTCTACCTATGCTACCTGGTGGATCAGACAGGCAATTACTAGAGCGATCGCCGATCAATCTCGTACTATTCGCCTCCCCGTCCACCTTTATGAAACTATCTCTCGCATTAAAAAAACTACTAAATTACTTTCTCAAGAAAGAGGTCGCAAACCTACCGAAGAAGAAATTGCAACTCGCATGGAAATGACCATCGAAAAGCTTAGATTTATTGCTAAATCCGCTCAATTACCTATTTCCTTAGAAACTCCCATTGGTAAAGAAGAAGACTCCCGTTTGGGCGATTTCATCGAAGCTGATGGCGAAACTCCAGAGGATCAGGTATCTAAAAGTTTACTCAGAGAAGACCTAGAAAGCGTTCTAGATACTTTAAGTCCCCGCGAGCGGGACGTTTTGCGCTTACGCTATGGTCTTGATGATGGTCGCATGAAAACATTAGAGGAAATCGGACAAATCTTTAATGTTACTCGCGAGCGTATCCGCCAAATAGAAGCTAAAGCATTACGTAAGTTGCGTCACCCCAACCGCAACAGCATATTAAAAGAATATATCCGTTAAGACTCAGAGAAATCTGACTGGAGATAGATAAGTGAACTCTCCCAACACTGAATTATTTCTTTGCTAACGCTACGAAATTAT
>CAYXWE010000195.1:0-6797 GCA_964468145.1 uncultured Pleurocapsa sp. | reverse complement strand
TAGAAAACTTATAACCTTTGTTGGGATCGAACTTTTCTGTAGCTCTATTTAAGCCAATTGCTCCTTCTTGAATCAAATCTAGGAAAGGAACACCACGGTTGAGATATCGTTTAGCAATAGAAACGACTAGGCGCAGATTAGAACGGATCATTTTGCGCTTGGCTACTTTTCCTCTGTATAGCACTAGTTCTAGTTCTCGTTCTGATTGTAGCTCCATTGCAGCTACCAATTCTGCTGGGGTTGGTTTTTGTTCTTGGCTTTTTGCCAGCTTGCGTCGAGTTTTTTCGACTTCTAGCATTATTTTGACATCGTTAGCGAGTGTTATTTCTTCTTCTGCTGTCAAAAGTGGATAGCGAGCCATTTCTTTAAAGAAAGCACCAATATTATCTTCAATCGGAATTTTACGACGACTAGCTGTTTTGGAACTTTCGCTGTCTTCGCTTTTATATTCTGCTTCTACTAATTTTAAATTTTCATCGATTTTGGCCGAATCTTCATCTAAAGAAATATCTACGTTGTAAGTATCTTTTTCCGTTAGTTTTACTGTAGTCATGAGCTTAGTTCCTAAAAATATTTACTAAAAAAGTATTGAGATATTGACTATAAATTTACTATCAGTTTTTACTGATAAAATAAACTTATATTTACTCTACTAATGTTGAATTGAAAAACTTAAAAGTTTTCTTAAAGCTTTAGGAAAACAAATTAGCGATACAACTTACTTTTGTTGTTTGCTGACTTACTATTAATTCATTTGTCTAAATACTAACTTCTCATGATTCTGAATTGTTATCTCAAAAACAAACTTTTTCTTAATGTTTATTTTTGTAAAAGTAAGTTACTATGCTTGATTTGGAAATGAATCTAAGCTGCTCTGCGTATAGCACTCTGGAGTTTTTTAAAACACATTTTTTTAGACTAGATTGAAGGCAATACCTTGATGGGGTTAAGCTCTATCACCTTAATATTTTTTCATAAAAATGCAACTAAAACTGTATTGCCAAATACGAACCAGAACATTTTATAATGAATTGATAACTTAGCAGAGGCTAATTAATTGACTTGAGGATTGAAATCATTGGTGTTTATTTTATGCTGTCTAAAAGAGCTAGAACCGACACAATAAGTCGGAGAAATAGTAAAATTAGAGCGATCGCTTTTCGATTCAGTCTCCAAAGATATAGCCCGTGGATATTCCTACAAGAAGAAAAGCTTGAGGAGCGAACTGTACTGCTTTTTATTTAGCTAAAGGTATTCTTTGGTATATGTCAATTAAGTTTCACAGGATAGACCTAGTTTATAATATTGATAATTTAAACTTTTAAATGTTATAAACTACACAAATATCGGCAAAATTAGACCTGGAGAAACTTTAACTGTTGGGGAGTTTAAAAGGCTATAAGTCCCGCGACTATAATTATTTCGCAGCGATAGCGGAGAAACTAATTTAGCGTCGGGATACATGGACACCAAAGCGCCAAGTAAGAGGCTCGATGCCTCGCAGATTGGCAATTTACCAATTGCGCTACAACATGGTAATGTATTTCCATGATTGTACTCAACTACCGATACAGACTATATCCAAACACGCAGCAGATAGAGCTTCTCGACGAGTGGCTCGAAACTCTTCGGGTGTCATATAACTTTGCCCTGAGAGAGTTGCGCGATTGGATTTCTAGTAGGAAATGTCCGATCGATCGTTGTAGTCTAAAATCCGAGTACATTATGGCTGCGGACTATCCTTTTCCTGGGTATCACCAGCAACAGAACAACCTACCAAAAGCCAAGAAAAAGTTTCCTAGACTAAAATCCGTACCATCTCAAGTCTTGCAGACGAATATTAGACGTATGCACGATGCTTGGGATTTTTTTCGTGAAAGGGGGTTTGGTTTCCCTCGCTGGAAAAAGTACGGGCGACTAAAGTCGATGCTGTTCCCTCAATTCAAAGAAAATCCTCTGTTGGGTACAGCAATTAAGCTACCCAAGCTAGGAAGTGTAAAGATTAACTTGCATCGACCAATACCTGAAGGATTTGTTGTTAAGCAAGTCAGGATTGTCAAAAAAGCAGTAGGTTGGTTTGCGGTGATAGCCATAGAGGCGGATCTTGATATTCCCGATCCTATTCCTCATGGTCACTCCATCGGTGTTGATGTCGGATTGCTATCCTACATCGCTACGAGTGATGGATATACAGAACCAAGACCCAAGTTTTTCAAGTCAGCGCAAAGGCGGTTGAAAGTACTCCAACGTCGCTTGTCTAGAAAAATGAAGAGAGGAAAGAATTATGAAAAAGCAAGATTAAAAGTAGCCAAACAGCATAACTATATTAGTGTCAGACGAGATGACTTTCAGTTCAAACTCGCTCATAAATTGTGCGATATGGCAAATACAATCTACATAGAGGATTGTGACTTTCGCCCCTTAGCAAAAGGTTTTTTGGGTAAGCATACTCTAGACGCTGCTTTCGGTAGCTTCAGAGATAAATTGGAGTATGTAGCTAAAAAACGAGATGTCTTTGTTGGACGAGTAGATCATCGTGGAACATCGCAAACCTGCCCTAATTGCAGGAGTGAAGTTCGTAAAGAGCTATCTGAGCGTTATCATCGCTGCCATGAATGTGGTTATGGACTAGAAACCCCTGTAGATCGTGATATAGCTTCAGGGCAAGAGATCTGTAACAGGGGTCAAGAAACGTATCGCGGGAATCGCGAAAAGCAAGAAATCGGCTCTCAAGTCGTACTGTCGAGCAACTTTGTTGTAGATAAGTGGCATGGGGTCGGCGTAAACTTGAGCGGGGGAAATGCTGCGTCCCACGCAGCTTATTCCACTCCGCTGTTGAGGTTTCCTCAAGTTGATGACCGCCGACCCGATAGGGGAGCAAGTTCCGTTGGTGACGACGGAAGCCCACACTATAATAATTTCGTAGCAAAGCGCGAAGAAATAATTTAGTGTCGGGAGAGTTCACTGAATGAAATCGCTGCCCAATCGAGGTTTACAAGGACAAAGGTTGCCTGGCAAAATGCCTCATAAGAAACATTGGTCAAAATCAACATCCCAGATCGTAGTAGCATTTGCATGTCTCATCGGCACTGGGATGTTTTTGATAGGAAATGCGGGCAAACTAAAGTACAAAATTTCTACTGCGTTCTCTACTGAATCTACTCCTTTCCTTCAAAGAGATCTAAACCAAATTGCAGCAGATATTAGCGTCAAAATACTAGACCGAGATTTTCTAGGTTCTGGTTTTATAGTACGGCAACAGGGCGATCGCTACGAGATAGTTACCAATCAACACGTCCTTAGAGCAGGAGAAGAACCGTACAACATACAAACCGCTGATGGTAAAATTTACAAGGCGAAAGTTATCGAGCAAAGAATGCAAGACAAACGGGAATACGACCTTGCAGCATTAGAATTTACCTCAGACAAGGACTATACAGTAGCAACGATTGGCAGTTCCTTATATTTAGAAGTTGGCGAACCTATATTTGCCGTTGGTTTCCCCTATTCACAACTAGATGCAGAATTACCCACCTCCGATGTTGCTGGAGTGTCAGGACTGGCAATTAAGACGGGTAGAATTGCGATTGTTCTAAACAAAGCCTTAGTCGAAGGGTATCAAATTGGCTATACAAATGATGTCAAAAAAGGTATGAGTGGAGGCGCATTACTCAATACTCGCGGAGAAGTAGTAGGAGTGAACGGCAAACACGCCTATCCATTATGGGAATCCCCAGAATTATATCAGGACGGCTCTCAACCATGTCCAGCTTTAGAAAAATTGATTACTCGCTCTAGTTTGGCCATTCCCATCGAGAAAACTATTGAGTTGAATCCAGCACTAAAATCGCTACAGCCAAAATCCAATGTTGACCTTAGTCGCAAATCAAATTTGGGAACAAAAGATCCCCAATTAGTAGCCAAGATGCAGGCAGAGGCAGAAGCAGTTACTCAGGATTGTCAAGACTACAACAATTACTCTATTGACAAATAAATTAATCAGAAAATCAGCTTGGTGTCAGTGAATGCAAGTAAAACTACAGGAAGACATTTTGTATATCAACTATGATGATTTGCCACCCTACAAAAAAGGCGGATCGGTAGTGCGGAATAGTTATTTTTGGGCATTAAAGTCTATTGCCTGTTTTGCTCCAAGAAATAAAGATTGGGAATACGATCGCGAGGTTTGGATCGCTTTGAGTAGAATGCTGCTTTCTTTTACGGAATCTGGATATTTAGGCGATCGCGAGACGTGTTTGGAATTTGCCGATAACACGCCAATCCCTGAAGAATTACGTTCTATATCTAGTTATTTGTAGACTTACATTATATAGGGAATTGATGATAAGTTTATCGAAGTATTATTCAGTCTTTCGTCTTTAGTTTAAATTGATTGCCTTGCGGTATTTACAATTGGGTAGAGTGTTAGGATTTCATCTGGTAGAAACTAATAACTGAGGGCGTAGTTTTGAGCGCGGGGGATGCGCCACCTGCGGGCGCAACATGTGGCGAACCGAATCGCCTTTGTTCAACCGCGCTGTTGAGGAAACCTCAAAACGTTGACCGCCCGAATAACTAATAACTAACAACTAATAACTTTATTATGACTTCCATATTAGAACAGCTTCAAAAATCTGTTAGCAATGCTTTGGTTGCTGCCTTCGGTGAAGAATTTGCGGATAAAGATCCTTTGGTTGCACCCACTAATAATCCCAAGTTTGGAGATTATCAATCTAATGTGGCTTTGTCTTTAGCTAAACCATTAAAACAAAACCCTAGAGCGATCGCTCAATCGATTATTGATAATTTGGCGATCGAGGATATGTGCCAAACGCCCACGATCGCGGGGCCTGGTTTTATCAACTTTATGCTAAAATCGAATTACCTTGGAAAGTTGCTGCAAAAAATTCAACCAGACGAACGATTGGGAATTGCCCAAGTTGAATCAGCAAATAAAGTTGTAGTAGATTTTTCTAGTCCCAACATTGCCAAGGAAATGCACGTAGGACATTTACGTTCGACAATTATCGGCGATGCGATCGCCCGTATATTAGAATTTCGGGGTTATGACGTGCTGCGCCTCAATCACGTTGGCGATTGGGGTACTCAGTTTGGAATGTTGATTGCCTACCTGCGCGAAGCCTATCCCGAAGCCTTGACTACCGCTGATGCTTTAGATATTGGCGACTTGGTATCTCTATATAAAAAAGCCAAGGTACGTTTTGATGAAGACGAAGAGTTTAAACAAACCGCTAGAGAAGAAGTAGTTAAACTACAAACAGGTGCAGAAGATAGTCGTCATGGGTGGAAGCTATTATGCGATCAGTCTCGCAGAGAGTTTCAGGTTATCTACGACTTGCTCGATATTAAACTAGAAGAAAGAGGCGAGTCTTTTTACAATCCTTTCCTCGCAGATATTGTTAGCGAATTAGAAGAGAAAGCTTTATTAGAAGAAAGTGAAGGTGCAATGTGTGTCTTCCTCGATGGCTTTACTAATAAAGATGGCGAGCCTTTACCTTTGATCGTGCAAAAAAGCGATGGTGGTTTTAATTATGCCACTACCGATCTGGCTGCAATTAAATATCGGGTAAAAGAAGATAAAGCTAAGAAAATTATTTACGTCACCGATGCGGGACAAGCCAATCACTTTGCAGGGGTATTTCAAGTAGCTAAAAAAGCAGGAATATTACCCGAAGACGTAGAAGTAGTTCACGTACCTTTTGGTATGGTTCTTGATAAAAAAGGAAAAAAATACAAAACTCGTTCGGGAACTACAGTTAAATTAAAAGATGTTTTAGACGAAGCGATCGTCAGAGCTAAAAAAGATCTCGAAGCCAGATTACAAGAAGAAGAAAGATCCGAAACTCCAGAATTTATCGATCGCGTTGCTGAAGTAGTGGGATTGAGTGCGGTTAAGTATGCCGACTTGAGTCAAAATCGGACATCAGATTATAAATTTGATTACGATAAAATGCTCGATCTCAAAGGCAATACCGCACCCTATTTACTTTATGCTTATGTCCGCCCTCAGGGTATCAGTAGAAAAGGAAATATAGATTTTTCTCAGTTAGATAGCAATACCAAAATTGTTTTAACTGAAAAAGAAGAACTAGCCCTAGCCAAACATATCTTGCAGTTAGAAGAAGTAATTAAGGAAGTGGAGTCTACATTATTACCTAACCGTATTTGCTTGTATCTTTTTGAATTAAGTCAAAAGTTCAATCAGTTTTTTGAACAATGCAATGTTTTAAATGCCGATGAACCGCAAAAAACTTCTCGCTTAATTTTGGCCGATCTGACAGCACGCACTATTAAGCTCGGTTTGTCTTTGTTGGGTATTGAAGTATTGGAGAGAATGTAATTCTACTAAATCCGAACTCACATTAGTTAACGATGGGGGAGTTGGAGGTTGACTGAAATAACTTATTGCAAACCTTCGGCAGTATAGGGAGAATTAGCTAGCTCTTCTAATCTATCCTGCCGATCTTGAGAAATACAAGATTGAATCATCACATCAATGTCTCCTTCAAGAGAACCAGCCAAAGAAAAGTTTGGCCCTAGACGGCGATCGCTAATGCGATTGTCTTTATAATTATAAGTGCGAATTTTCTCCGATCTTGCTCCTGTACCCACTTGAGATAATCTTAAACCTCGAACTTCCTTTTGTTGTTCTGCCAGCTTCATATTATATAATTTAGCTCGCAGAATTTGCATCGCTCGTTCGCGGTTTTGTAATTGCGATCGCCTGGCGCATCTACAGAAGTTACTTTTACACCAGGACAAATAAGTTTAGGATA
>CAYXWE010000194.1:0-6802 GCA_964468145.1 uncultured Pleurocapsa sp. | reverse complement strand
TTACTTTATATTTGAGAACGATTACTTTTTATTAGAAAAATATTACTTTTGGTTAAGGTATAAGTTGTCGATCAAAATTTATTTATAATTTAATCAGCTGTTAATCATTTAAATTTTATCAATTTACAATATTGATAGATTGATAGAAATTAAAGCTCAAAAACAATAAATTGATTTAAATATATTTAATTTTAAAAATGGTAAGCACTTTAAAATGGCTAAAAAAAAAGCTAATTCAGAGAGAAAATGGAATTATTTTAGATGAAAATGATTCTGATAGTTTCGATATTATTCAAGGCTTTATAGAGAGTAAAGATCGACCTTTTCAAACTCCTATAATTTACTATCAAGCTTTTCCCGAAGAAAGTGCAGTTGATTTTTTAAATACTCTAAAACTAGAATTAATTTCCAAATTAAATAAACCTGAATTAGAGTCCTCACAAAACTTGGGGCAGATTGTAGAAATAGCACAACTACAAATGATTATTATCGATCGCTGTTACCTCCAACCGTTAGATACTTTACAAAACTTACTAGAATTTTTTGACAGCCATAATGTGGCGGTAGTTCTAGTAGGTTCTCGAACCAAAATGGAGATCGCACAAATATTAGACCTGACTGCAGTTTCTCAGTGGGACAAATTGGTAGGTTGCGATGACTGCAGGGATAGGATAACGCCAAAATAAAAACAGTCTTAACTCCTCACGGTTGCCTAATAACAAATAATAAATAACTATCAATTCCCGATCCTGAAAATTATTCCCATACATTGGTCTAATTATGTTGAGCAGTCTTGGTAAAATAAACAACCCTATAGTTAGAAGTATCACTGCTGCTAGTACCGCACTAGCAATGGTAACCTTAATTTCGGCAGTGGGAATTGGTTTAACCAACCCGAAAGATAAATCTGCTAATAAAATCGGTGTCTATGCTTCTTTATTAGCCTTTGTCGCAGGTGCGGGCATTGGTTTGGCAGTCAAAGATAATTCCCCTGCTAAAAGTCAGCAGCCCAAATCTAGTAATGCACGAGATAATACTTGGAAAGACTGGCGGGATTTTAAAGTTATTAAAAAAGAAGTAGAAAGCCAGGAAATTACCTCATTCTATTTTCAACCCGTTGATGGCGGAAAGTTACCCGACTTTAAACCCGGTCAATTTTTGACCATTAAATTAGACGTACCCGAACAAGATCGTCCCGTAATTCGGACTTATTCTCTTTCTGATTATCCCCAATCTCAAGATTACTATCGCCTCTCAATCAAGCGGGAAAAATCGCCCAAAGATTTAGATGTGCCTCCTGGGGTAGCTTCCAACTTTATGCACGATCGCATTAGCGAAGGTTCTGTCATTCCCTGCAAGCCTCCTAGCGGTAAATTTTATCTAGACTTGGATAAATCAACTCCTGCAGTACTAATTAGTAATGGAGTGGGCATCACGCCGATGATTAGTATGGCAAAGGCAGTAGCCCAAAAAAATCCCCAGCGTCATATCTGGTTTATTCATGGGGCGCGCAATGGGGAATATCACGCCTGTCGCGAAGAGGTGAACCGCATTACTCAATCTCATCCCAATCTCCATATCTACTATTGCTACAGTCGTCCTCGCCCTGAAGATGAAGGTAAATATCACAGCCAAGGCTATGCAGACAAGCAATTATTAGCAGATACAGTTATTCCTGAGATCGAGAATACCCACAATGGTTCGACTGAAGCAGAATATTTCTTATGTGGTTCTCCTGCTTTTATGGATTCTCTGCGAAAAGGATTAGATGAGTTGAATGTACCTGAAGATCGAGTCTTTTTTGAATCTTTTGGTGGAGGAAAAACCAAAGGTAAAGCTAAAGATACTAGTACCGATGAAAGCAGCATAGACAGTGCAGAAGTAGTTTTTGCTCGATCCGATAGAACTTTAACCTGGAGGCCAGCGGATGGTACTCTTCTAGAATTTGCCGAAGCAAATGACCTCAATCCTGAATATAGTTGTCGTCAGGGAGTATGTCTGACCTGTATGTGTCAGCTAGAGTCAGGAGAAGTTGAATATACCGAAGATCCTGCGGGCGAACCCGATGAAGGTGCGGTTTTGATTTGTGTTTCTAAACCTAAGACTAAGAGAATTGTTCTGGATCTTTAATTTAGTTTTTTGTCATTGGTTATTAGTCATTGGTTTTTTGTCATTAGTCATTAGTCATTGGTTATTGGTTATTAGTCATTAGTCATTAGTCATTAGTCATTAGTCATTAGTCATTGGTTATTGGTTATTAGTTATTAGTCATTGGTTATTAGCCATTGGTTATTTTATTGCATCTAAATCTGGATTTGAGGTTATAGGCAAAACCAGCAACTAAGATGGTCAATCCTCCCGTGATCCATAGAGGGGTGGTGTAATTTAAACTTACCAATAAACCCGATATCACAGGGCCGATGGCATTGGACATACTGAGATAGGATGAGTTAATTCCTAGTACTTCTCCCTGTTCTTTGGTATCGGAATTGAGGGATAGTACGGTATCGATTAGGGGCATGGGAAAGGAATTGACCACCCCAAACAGAACCATGATAATGATGAACGCCCCATAAGTAGGGAAGGTTGGCATGAGCAAAAATGCTATTCCCCGCAATGCCAAACTAACCGCAATGATATTAATTAGATTGAATTTTTTACTCAAAGGTTCTAAAGCGAATACCTGAGAGATAAAACCTAAAATACCCACCAGGGCGAACATCATGGCTAATCCTTGAGAATCTTGGTTTAATACCTTGAGGAAAAATGGCTGAAAAGCAAAAGTAAAAATAGTGAAGGTACTACCGCTGAGGAAAGTTAAGATAAATAACTTGCCTAATTTTGGTCTAGTGGCGGATTTAGCAATTTTACCAAAAGCAAAATCATCCCAACTTAGTCGGAAGTCTCCCTGAGTCTTGGTAGTTTCGGGCAAGAAAAATAAGGTTAGCAATGAAGCAAAAGCTGCGATCGCAGCACTGACGATAAAGCTCATTCCCAAAGAAGAAACTCTTGGTAAAGTCGGTAACTGTTGAGCAAAATAGCTCAATACCGGGCCAATGACAAAACCCAAGCGAAAAGTAGCCCCAAAAATACCAAAAGCTTTGGGACGCTGTTGGGGAGTAGTAATATCGCTGATTACTGCACTGGCTACTGAAGTGTTTCCTCCAGTCAAACCATCTAGCATTCGCGCCACATAAAGCAACCAGGCAACTCCCGCCACGCTAGCCAGTAAGTTAGCGACTACTGTTCCTGCCAAACTAAAAACTAAAATATATTTGCGTCCCAGGCGATCGGAAAGTTTGCCCAATATAGGCGTGCCAAAAAACTGGGATAAAGCAAAAGCAGTAGTTAAGAGGCTAGCTTGAAAATCGCTTAAGCCAAATTGTTTGGCATAGGGATACAGCAAAGGAATAATAATCGTAAAGCTGATAGCGTTGATTAAGGCAATTAAAGCAATTAACCAAAATAATGGAGGTAAATCGAATTTTTCTCGCCAGTTAGGGCTTTTCATCAGTTAAGTTTTGTGACATGAAATATGTATATGCTAAAGGACAAGAACAGGTAGCCTATCAAATATTTCAGGGGAACATAGCTTGTTAGTATAATTAATCGTAGATTCATGAGCAAACATAACAGGGACAGAAATATTAATTAGGAATTAGGAATTACGAATTACGAATGAGAACAAATTAGCCAAAGCCTGATTGAAACAGTACGCCAACTAGATACGACTATTCCTTTGGTAGATACTTATCGTATGGCGATCGAATCTCAACAGGAAACGATGCAAGAAGATTCTTTCCGTCGAATGATGTAAATCGAGTAATAGATCTATGGGCAATGCAAGATTCCAGATATTACTCGTTTAATTGTTTTTTGTCATTTGTTTTTGGTCGAAAACTTACGATAACAAGGGACTTATACAGGAGGTTTACTATACATAGCGCGAGTTTGTTTTTAGCTCCACCCCCCGATCTGCGAGAGTCGATCGATGCTTTTTGTTGAATACTTTTTCCAGGATGGATTATTCTGAGATTGTTCGATAACCAATAACCAATAACTAATAACCAATAAATTCTCTTATCCCGAACTCGCGTTACTTAGGCTTTATTCAAAAACTGTTGCTCCCTCTAGGACATCAGGATAGTTATCATCCGCAAGAGCAATATTTCCTGAAATATCTTCAACCCACTGCTGTTGAACCTCTTTACTGTAGTTTAGATATAGCTTTTCATCGACAATTTTCCAAGCTTCAGGATCTATCGATACTACATTCCCTTCGCTCATTGCTTTGGCACAGTAGCCACCATACTGAGGTGCATATTGTTCTGGATTTTCTGTAAAAAGTGATTTGTTCTCTTCAGTAGAAAATCTCCAAGTAGCTCCTTCCCATTCATATTCATACTCGCTATTGCCTTGAACGACTTCTCCTTTGGTAAAGTAAGCAACTGGATCTGTTCCTCTAATTGCCAAGCCACTTGAAGATTCTGTATATACAAGAGGTGCAGACTCAGAAGCTGCTGCACAGGGATTGCCCGCACAGGGATTTGCACCAGCACAAGAAGCCACAACTCGATTGAAATGTACGGGAGTACCAATAAATCCGACGGTAATAATTGAAGCAGTAGCTAAAATTGCAAGATATTTGATTTTCATGAGTCGCAATTCATCAATAAGTTATTCACTTAAAACAGTAGTACAAGTTGCACGGTAAGTGACAGCTTGAGCTATATAATTTAAATACATTCAGATAATTCTAAAAATTCTAGATTCTTTTTAGTAAAAATACATCGAGTTTGAAACACTCAAAACTATAATTTAAACTAACGATCGATCGCTTCTGCAATTACTTGACCGTTATCTTCTCGATCGAACTTATAGATTTTGACGCGATCGGTTTTCAAAAAAGCCCGAACTTCCGTCACTGCTGCATCTAAGATTGCTTGCAATTCCAAAGATTGCCTGATTCGGCTAGTAATGGGATTGAGTAATTCGACCTGATTCAAAGTAAATCACAAGTTCTTTTATTCGATCTTACAGCCGTTTTATAAAATCATTCTTAGTTTGCTTAATATCGCCCGTAGTACATTTACATTTGCTACGGGCGATCGCTGTCATTACAGAAGTTTCGCTTCAGACGGGAGAAGCTAATCAGCAATACAGACGAAATAATCCTCAACTTCGCCATCTCGGGCTATGCCATAGGAAGTACTATCGTCAATATTGTCGAATAAAGGATCGCTACTAACGCGGAAACGACCGTAGGTAAAGCCACGAGCCACACCAGATAGTCCAGTCCATTCCAGACTAACAGTCTGTTGACCGCTACCTGCTGCAATAGTTTGACTTACCGCTTCACTGGCTTCAAACAAACCATCATTATCAAAATCGATCCAACCGATTAAAGTTGCATCTTCGGTAGTATTGTTAGTGACATTAACCTCAACGCTATATTCGTCAATGTTATAGCTAGCCATCGTTTCGGGGAAGATAACACCATCATCATCATTGAGACCATTAAAGTCGTCAGCATTAGCATCAGCGTTGTGGAACTCTCCACCATCAGCATCAATATTATTGCCTAGCTTGAGATTAGGATCGATGATATGAGCAGCACCGTTATCTTCGGCACGAGTTCGATAATCAGCAATTTCCTTACCGTTTTGAATCAAGTTATTGGATGCGCTCAAAGTGGCAGATAAGCTATCAGGAGCATCACCGTAGTCCATATTAAAGAACTCAGCAACTCCTACAAAACCAAAGTCAAGGGTCATATCGCCGTTGGCATTGCGGGCATCATCTTGATTGCTGCCCAAACCAAATTCACTATTAGTTTCAGCACCAATCTCTAAAGTAATATTGGGAGAAACAACTTCTGTACCCCTACCTGCTGCTTGAATGCCGTTATTGTCATTATCGACACCATTATCGATCGCCACAGCATCAGCCGAAGAGAATGGTGTATTTTCTAGGGTATTACCCTCCTCAAAGTTACTCTCAGGAATAACTACTTGATATTCTCCTGGGGCTAAACCATCAAAGAAATAATTACCATCAGCATCGGTAACTACTCCTCCCAAGCCATCATCAGCAGTACCCAAGATACCATCTGCACCCACAGGGATTTCAGTACCACTAGTATCAAAGAGTTGCACCAGAACATTCTCGATGCCAGTTTCGTTACCATCAAGTAGACCGTTATTATTACTGTCGGCAAATATAGTTGAACCAAGGCTGAGTCTGCCTTCAACAAAATCATTTCCTGCATCAGTTTCAGCAGAAGTTAAAGTAACAGCAATAGTATTATCATTTCCACCTTGATTGTCAGCAATACTGACAAAGCCATTGGGTTGAGTTTGTTCGATGGTGTAATCACCAGGAAGCAGATTACCAAAGGAGTAGTCTCCGTTTTCATCAGTGGTAGTGGTATCGATACTGTTACCATTACTATCAAAGAGAGTTAGTAATACTCCTGGGATAGCCACATCCCCTTGAGGATCGCTATCGATACCCTCAGATACATTACCCATAATGCTGCCATAACCAAAGAAACCAAAGTCTACGGTCATGTCGCCATTGACATCATTAGCTCCATCATCGAGACTACCATTAGGTGATGTTTCTCCAGTAGTAGGTTCGTCCCCAGCACTCAAGGTAATTACGGGAGAAGTCACAACAGTTCCAATGCCACCCCCTTGAATGCCATTGTTATCGCCATCTTCCCCATTATCGGCAAAATCGCGATCGCTTGCTGACAAGGGAGTGGTTTGTGAATTACCGCCTTCGTCGAAGTTACTTTCAG
>CAYXWE010000193.1:0-6821 GCA_964468145.1 uncultured Pleurocapsa sp. | reverse complement strand
AGGAACTAGAAGAAGTTGAGAAAAGTCTTCTCAAACTCAAGAAGGAAATTAATCGAGAGAATAAAAATAAAAATAAAAGAGGAAAAATTATCATTGTCAAAGAACCCCATTTAATTGCTACAGGCAAGCAGGGAGTATTTTTTTTCAAGAATAGTTCAATTGCTGATACTGCTGGCAGTCCATACTTGAATGAAGGAGAGAAAATGGATTGGTGTCGCATGGATGCTTTACCATATTTAAGCAAACTTCATCTTGAGTCCTTATTTTGAAGAAAAGATGAAAACTCCAACTAGAGAATAAATAGAGAAAAGGGATAGCTAGACGATAAGAATTTCACTTAAGTTTTCAGCTTTTTTTCTAGCAATTTCCTCTTCTGTTAGCTTAAGAACCTCAAATTTGCCATCAATAACTTCAAGCACTTCAATTAAGCCATTTCTTCTATCTTCTTCCTCTTCCGTAATAATCTTATGAATCCATTTATATCGTTCTTCGGGAAAATGTTCGGGAAACCGTTCTATTAAAGAATGGATTTCTGTTTTCGCTGAACCCGAATACGGGTGCGATTTGTCTTGCTCAAACTTTTTGAATAGATCGAAAGCCTCTACAACTCCTTTTTCGGACAAGTATCTTATGGCTAAAGATACAGAATGTTCGTACTCAAGCCGACAGTCTTCGAGTAGTTTTAGAAACTGCGGAACAACATACTTCTGGCACGAATCGTCTTCAGTAATCGCCCAGAGAGCTTCTTCCACCGCAAACTTGTTAAGAGTGTAGTCACCTTTATCAATGTAATCGCGATCAAAGATTATATTTGCTGTAAGTTCTCCTACTTTTTTGGGAGACTTTGATCGCCATTCATTAACTGCATCGCGAATTATTTTACTCGCTTCTTTTTTCAGTTTTTGCTTGAGTAAGGGTTTTAAGATATTCGCGTCTGTTTCTGGAGGATTATCAATACTTAAGACTGTAGACTTGAAATTATCATATACTAATGAAACGTCTGCGCTAATTGACGTAGATAGCATGTTTGCGACTGAACCTGATAATGCACGATCCATACCCCAAAAAGGTTGGTAATTCAAGCCTATCAATACCACTATCGAGGCGGAAAACTCTTCAGGACTAATTGAATTTGAAGAAAAGAGTTTCCAAATTAGCCATAGCTGTTGTAGAGGTGTCTTTTCACTGTCCGAAAGAATTTCGACAACAGGCGAGTCGTTGTCTATGGTATTTTGCTTATCCATATTAGTCGCTCTGGGCTACTACCAGATTTAACGCAGTCCGAGACTATTATAGTCCTAGCTATGCGATCGATTCACTTCAATTTTTCATAACCTACCTAAGTTAAATAAGGTTTAGGTATGGTTGATTTCATCAATCCCGCAAACATAGAGTCTCAGTATCAAAAGCAAGTAGAAGAAATCGAAAGGCTATTTACAGCCCTGAAATTTGGCTCTAGCTCAATTAAGTATGAATTTACTCTCATGTATCCTGGGGTTGACAAAGCCACTTGGAAAATGGCAACTGGAGAAGAATTTATCGCGAAGATCCCATTTCTCAATGATTTTATGAGAAAAACTAAGGGGTTTCACGTCTGGTTTCGCCCTAATGTCTCAAGCTGTATATTGGTTGACGATTTAACTCTCAATGCTGCGCGACGGATGTACAGGGAAGGCTTTGAACCCAGCGCGATCGTTCAGACATCTCCCAATAGCTATCAAGCCTGGGTCTACGTCAGTAACGTCTATATTAGAGCATCTCATGCTACTGAAATTGCACGCTACCTAGCCGACCGCTTTGGGGGCGATCCTGCCTGTTGCTCGTATAGACACTATGGGAGACTTGCTGGCTATCCAAACGTAAAACCCCAATACAGAGATAGTCAGGGTTGTTATCCAATGGCAAAGCTCATTCATGCGGAGCATCGGGTAATTTCTCGCAGTCACGAGCTTCTAGTCGCGACTAAGGGTGCAGCAAACAAGAGAGAAGAAAAAGTTGATTTTCGTAGCGAACACTCGCTATCAGAGCTTTGGGAGCAGCTAGGAGAACGTCTGACAATTGCGAGAAAGCAAAACAGTGAAAATCAGGCTTTTGATGCAGCCAAGAAGTTATATCAAAGCATTGAATCGTACAAACTGCGCCAGCAGATTGACGTTTCTACACAAAGAAGCGAGACAGATTTGGCTGTTGTTTGTGCTTTGATTCATCGTGGATATTCAATCGAAGCGATCGCGGAAGGTATAACAGCCCATAGCTTTAATGTTAGAAAGCGTCACCCAAAGCTGGATGACTATTTGAGAAGAACCATTGCCAGAGGTTTATTAAATGTTATTGAGGAGAAACATCCATCTCAACCGAGAGAGAGAATACCTCAACTAGCATCGTAGTCTGGGTTTTCATGAGTTAGTCTGGATTGGGCTAACTCATTTTTTCGCGCTCGCTCTGTTGTTAAAATAGCTAGCATCATAAGTAAGACCTCATTTACTTGGTGCTATGAGTACTCAACCAAAGAACGCCGATTTAACAACAGACACGCAAGGAAAAGAAGCAGAAGAGAATATAGAGTCGGTAGTAAAGACAGAGGTAGTAGACGAAAGCAATCGAGATGTTCCGCCCGATCTGAAAAACATATCAGAATCCCAGCTTGCTACTTCTAGTACTTTAGCTAGCGATGTTCAAAAAGAAGTAAATGAGAACTCTCTACAACGTTTTAAAGAGCTTGAAGCGCAGATACAAGAATCCCTGCATACAGTAAGAAGGGAGAACAATACAATTTCTTACTGCCTCAAAGAAATTAGAGACAATGAGCTCTACAAAAATGAAGGCTTTAAGACCTGGAAGGATTATGTTGTTGACAGATTCCCCTTCACTGTACGGTATGCAAATTACCAGATTACCTTTGTTGAAGTTATCGATCTAGTTATCGAGAAAAATAACTCACTAGTTACTGAAAATAACTCCGAAGAACACAGTGTTCCTCTGCCCACAAATGAAGCTCAAACTCGCGCTCTATCTGGGTTAGGTTCGGATGATATATGGAAGGCATGGACTACTTCCTGCGAAGTCAGCAACAGCGAAGTTCCCAATCGCCAGACGGTAGCGGAAGAGGCTCGCAAGATAAAAGCAGAAAATAAACAAAAAGAGCTAAATTCCCAGCCTAAGAAGAAGGGAAAAAAGAAAAGCAAGAAAACTACTTCTCTCAAGGAGGGCGACTTCGCCTATATCAAGAAAGTCGATAATGACGGGCAAAGAGCCTACGTTGGTTATTGGGGGAAGATTGAGGCGAAAATAAAACAAGATGACGCTATTGGGGTAGAGTATAGCCTCAGCCTTCCGCAAGATGACTTGGTATTGAGCGATCGCTTTCCCGACGTTCCTTCAGAGGCAAAGCTAGTCAAGCTAAAGCTTAAAGGAGCACAGAAGAAAAGCTGGAACGACCTACACGAGAGGCTTACTAGAATTTATCAGAACGTTTCCGATAACAGGAATGAAGAAAACTTTAAAGAACCTATTGTCTCAAACCTCTTAGAGTATTTTGGCAGACGGAAACAGGATACTTTTATAACCGACCTCGAAAGCGACCTACTCCGTGCGGTAGAGGATAAGCTAAAGCTATTGGATAAACCATTTAGGACTGATGGGGATGAGAATGTTAGTGATAGTGACGAAAAGAATGTAAGTGCAGATCGGGAGGGAGAAATAGAAGATAAGAACGAAAGCAAGGGTGATGACAGTAGTAGTGACAACTTGCAAGACGCTATAGAAACAGAAGAAACGCCACCAGATCGGGCTAGAAAGGAACAACCAAAGCCAGACACGGAAACAGCCGATTCTGCCGAATTGACAACTGACAATAAGGCAGAAGAAATAGCAAATGCAGATGATAGCAGCAAAACATCTTCAAATAGCGATAGTAGTAAAGAAAGCGATGTATCGGCTTGGAAGACATCTTCCGAGTTTGCAGATCTTACGGGTATTTCCGAATCTAGGTTAAAGAAAATGATCGATGGAATGAAAAAGCCGAACCAAAAGACAATCTCCTTTCCCTGTGATAATCTGCCGATAAATGCTCAGATTTCCAAAGAGCCATACCGCTACAAAATTCTGACTGACAAGCTGTTGAGCTACGATATGTTGACTACAACGTACCCAAAGTTAAAGTCTAATAAATATTTTTTGGATTTGGTTGCGATTAAAGATCGGAAAATAAGTGGGAGGAGCATCAGGGATATTTTAGAAATTAAAAAAATCTATCGTTTTAAATTCAACGAAAACTGTGAACTCTTCAAGGTTATCTCTCCATACGAATAGGTTGTGTAGGGATCATTACGAAGCTGCTTGACGTTCTCATTTTGGGAATTATCGGCAGTTGAACTGTTTGTATTATATTTAACTACTTAATAGTTTAAATACTTATGATTAAGCCCGATCTTTTGCATCCATGCGAAGAGCCAAGCGATCGCCCTATAAGATAAGTAGGCGTGTTGAATTCTAATAGAGAAGTAACCGCTATCTATAGTAGTTATGAGCGGGTTGTTTCTATGTTTCTCAAGGTAAAAGAACAGCACATACGCCAGCATTATCAAGCAATTAAAGGACAAATATATATTATTCTTAGATAAGAAAATATCACAAAAAAGCTAACAATTCTCTTTTATTATTGTGTAACAAAAGTTGTTTTTGCTGCTTATTTTTGACCTGGATATTGACTAAAAACGCTATAATATAGATAGTTTCAAGTACTCGCTACATTACAGGTTTTTATCGTGTCTCTCTACATTTTGAACGAACGGATTAAGATTACCTATTGGACAGAATTTAAGGCTCTTGTTTCGGAAGTTAAAGCGATCGCCGAACAAACTAGAAAAGAAAGTAAACGTAAGTCTCATTGCTTTGCCAGCAGTATTGTCGCTCGCAAAATTAAAGATATCATCGCTCCCATTTCTCGCATCTTTAACTATCGCTATAACGATCGACTATTACGAGAACTTCTGGAGTTAGCCGTACAACGTTTGCAGTTGTTAGCATTAGAACTAGAGTCGTTTTTCGAGCAGAGATTTGTCCCTGCCTTGAGAAGAATAGCCGATACTTTGGTAAGTTTTCTTCCTCTTGGTGAAGGCGTTCAGTTAACCATTCTCGATGCCGAACAGTATCACCTTCCTAATGCAAAAAACCAAAGGCTACCTGGTTTCTGGCGTTGGTGGAACTATCGAGTTATTAATCGTTTGGGTTTCTCTAATCCCTACAAAAACACCAAGATAGACTACACGCAGCTTACAATTAAGGGACTGTGGCAGAAACAGGAAGATAAAAGAATGAACTTTATTCGTAAAGCATACTTTGAAGAGCCTGAGCAACCAGAAACAGAACAAGAAGCACAGCAGGATAGAGTATCTTTAACCAACCTGGGGTTACGGCAGCTTCGTAAAGTGGCATCTCGCCTGGGAATACCTCAGAAGGTAAATGGCAAAGACCGTACCAAAGTCAGTTTTATCGACGAGTTATCAAAGATTCTAGCGATCGATCGCTTGGCAGTAGTAAACGCCATCGCAGCCCTTCAGTAACATCGGGTAACTATGTAGCCATAACGTAACCAATACTAGGTTTTTATTGCGTTATGGCTGACTTCCCTGAAATATACGTTGCAGATTTGGCTGCTTACAATGCAGGTATCTTACGAGGCGAATGGATCGATGCAAATCAGGATGCAGACGACATCCATGCCGAGATAGAGGAAATGTTAAATGGCTCGCCCCAACCTTTTGCTGAGGAATGGGCGATACATAATTACGAGCAGTTTTACGGTGCAGAAAATTATCTAGGCGAACATCCCAGCCTTGAAGATGTAGCAACGGCAGCCGAGTTAATTTCCGAAAAAGTTGAATTAGCAGGACTGGTAATTGCTCACTTCTGTGGCGATCTCGATGAAGCTAAACGAGCCTTAGAGGATATGTATTCGGGAGAACATGATTCTTTGGCTGATTACGCCGAAGAGCTATCAGAAGGAAGCATTGGCAATATTCCCGATAATATTGCTCGCTACATCGACTATGAAGCAATGGGAAGAGATATGGAGCTTGGTGGTGATGTCTTCACCTTGAAGACTAACGATAGCAAAGTTCATGTTTTCTTAAATCACTAATTTTTAATCGAGTTCTCGATTGTAATTGGGTTTCGCTACATTACACCCCCTTAATTTGATACACACTACGAGGTTTTTGAATAATGGAAAATACATTTTTTGGTTTGGTTCTTTTTTTAATTATTTACGGTTTTCTGATTTGGCTTACCGACGGCGGGAACATTGGTTTTGACGGTGCTAAAGCTTCAGACGAAGATTCTTCTACTACTACAGAAGTTAGTTCTGGCGAAGTAAATAACGCCAACGAAGTAGTAGATTCTTCAGCAGGAAATAAACCCATCGAGCAGCAGCTTAAGGATATTCTTTGGAATGATGATGAGGTAGAGCAAACTATACCTAATGACAATAAAACTATCCCTGTCATCACCGAAGAAGCAGTTACTCAACTAAACTACCGACAGGCTAGAAAAGTGGCTGGAAAATTAGGTATCAGAAGAAAGGTCAACGGCAAAGATGCTAATAAAGCCTGGCTCGTCGCGCAAATTAAGGCAAAAGTTAGGAATTCAGCAGTAGAAGTCAAAATTGCTTTCGATGAAGTAATTAGCGCAGCATAATTCGGTTTTTTCGGTTTTTAATTTTACAACCCCAAGGATTACTTTGGGGTTATTCTCTGCCTTTGTTTTCTTACGATTAAGGCAAAGAGAGGCGAGACTAAACCTCCCTTCAAATAATTTACAAC
>CAYXWE010000192.1:0-6841 GCA_964468145.1 uncultured Pleurocapsa sp. | reverse complement strand
TTCTAACATCAACTGCACCCCTTTTAATCTCTCTGCTGAGAACTAACCACAACCACGAATATAGATATCGACTAATTAAGATTGATTAATTAGTAGTTAAAAATCTATGTAAAAAAAAATTACAGTATTTAGCAATACATTTTAATACAATAAGGGACTAAGCTAATCAATAATGCCAACTTGACTACACTCTGGTAGCCCACCCCAATACAAACCCCAACCTAAAAAAAACAAACAGGCGATCGCATAAGCGACAAAAAAGAAAATCAAGATTGGCTGTTGGCGCAAACGCTTTCTACCCCGAAATGCAGTAAACAAAACAACTGCGATGGCAAAGGGAACGCCTAAAATAGTGGTTGCTGATTCGATAATATCGATAAAGTAATTTAGCCCGTGGATAATTCCTGCTGCGATCGCCAATTTTAATCCTGAATGTGGCTCGACAAAAGGATTGTGCCATTGTCGATAAATTAATAATCCTGATAATCCAACTAATCCCAAGTGCCAAATATAGTGGCTTAGAGTTTCATCATAAAAGTGGGTAAGTTGTTTTACCTCGCTAACAGAATCAGATGAAATTAAATGTCCAATAGAATTGGCGACTAAGTGCATTCCTTGACCCTGAATCCACAATACAGCAAAGAGCAAAAAAAACAATATTTCCTTTTGGCTGGGAGAATAACGGGGATGAATTTGAAACAGTAACCAGTAAAGAGGAATTAAAACCAACGGTGTCATCGAATCAAAAACATCGCCGTTTTTCATCAATGGGTAAGATGCAAACGGATCGCCCAAGAAAGTTGGAACAATAATAAAGACAGCAAATAAAATAGCAAAGATGAGAATTAAACGAGTCAGGCGTTGCATTCTACCTTTGGGAATGAATGTAATCAACAAAGTAAAATTTGGGCATTAACCAGTATCTCAACCCAGCAAAAATTCCCAATCCTAACAAGGCAGAGATAGTTAAATACCAGCCGAGAGTGAGCCTTAGACTATCTGGTAAGACTGCCACTGTTGCAATAGCGATTGCAAAATAAGCTAATAAAACTTTCTGCATCACTTGAATAGTTTTGAGGGTGTTTCGGCAACTGCTGCAGTGTTGGGTATGTTGGCGATAGCGATCTAATAATACCCGACGAGAAGTTTCCACAGTAGGAGTTATCTCGGTAATGCCCGCCTTATCCCAGGGCATTTTACCACCACAATAGCGATCGAACCAATTACGGAATTCAATTACCAAACGATCTGCGCTGGTAGGCATCTTGTAGGCAGTTTTCCAATTGGTATCCTGCAAAAAATTTTCCTGTTGCTTGAGTAAAATCATATCCCCATCTAAAACAGCATTACGGTTTTGGATGTGATCCCACCAACGAGGCACTATATAATTAAGCTTCTGGGCAAAGTTACGGGAAAAATGCGCCACAATGCGAGACTTACCAGGGGAAACAGGAAGACAATATGTGACTAAGCCGATTTGCTTTTCTCCTCCAGGCAAACAAATTTCATACTCCAAATGACAGGGAGGCTCAAAGATAATCTTAGTCTTAAATGGTCGATAGACTTGGGCTTCGATCGCATCAATAGTCGAGCGCACGATATTTAAGGGAATGGGCATAGCGCGATCGCGATTTCCTTGAATACCGTGATGGGCAAAGGGTACATGAGAAGGATCTGCCACATTTTCTATCAGTGTTTGCCAGTCATATTCTAAATCCCGCACCATTGACGACCAAACAAAACCTTGACTCTCATCTAGATTGGTGGATAGGGGCAAAGCGGTTTCCTCGGCAATTTCTGGTGTATCTGCATCCATCCACACCCACAATAAATCTTGTTCTTGGCGGTTAGGATATACAGTCGCGCCAAAATTTTTAGCTTGTTTGGCTATTAGATCGGGATTATCTGCTTGAGGAATACGCTGACATTCCCCATTAGAATCAAATTGCCAGCCATGATAACTACACATCAGATTGCCCGACTCGTCAATTCTGCCCTCACTCAATGGTGCAAGTCGGTGGGGACAACGATCTAGAAATATTTGATAAGTATCGGATGAGGTTGGCTTCCAAATTACCAAAGGAATGCCCAATACAGTTGCAGTAGTAGGTTTTTGCGGATCGATATCTTCTAAAGGTAATAAAGGATACCAGTGTTGAAAAAAATCAAACGAAGACATATATATTATGTTTATCCTCTTAATAATGTTTTATTTTATCAAGACTGTCGCGATCGCCCGAAACTATTTGCCTGAAATATGTTGAGCTTGGGAAAATAGACGAGCGATCGCGCTTCTCCAGTCCACGATTATACAAACCAGTCTGCTTTTTTACGACCTCTGCCAGAGACATCTTCAAAGTTTTGTAACAACTAGCCGTCCAGTAAATCTAGATACAGTTTTTCAAATTACTACTGTATACAGTATCCAATAAATATCTTTGCGCCAAAAATAAGTAAAGAGAGTATTGAAAGAGTGGATGTAGTCGAGTCACAGAGAGAGAAACCGCCTCACAAAGAGGGAAATGCGATCGCGCGTTATTTTGAATTTAATAAATATCGAACGAATTTTCGGACTGAAATCCTGGCTGGTGTAACTTCCTTCATGACTATGGCGTACATCCTGGTAGTTAATCCGTTAATTCTTTCTGATGCCATATTCATTAGCGAACCCAAAGATTTATTTACTGAACTAGTTGTAGCTACCGCAGTTTCGGCTGGTATCGGCACGTTAATTATGGGATTGCTGGCTAAATATCCCTTTGCCCTCGCCCCTGGTATGGGCATTAATGCCTTTTTTGCCTATTCGGTAGTGCTAGGTTTGGGTATTGACTGGCGGGTAGCACTGGCTTGTGTGTTTGTCGAAGGGCTGGTTTTTATTCTGCTGACAGTAACAGATCTTCGTCGTCATCTAATTACTGCTGTACCAAGTTCGATTAAATCGGCAACAACAGTAGGAATCGGTTTGTTTTTAGCTTACATAGGCTTAGGAGGGGCGACAGAGACAGGCGGGGCAGGGTTAATTGTGGCAAATGAAGTCACTAAAACTGACTTTGGCAGCTTGGCACAGCCTCAAACCCTAATGGCGATCTTTGGTATTTTCCTGACGGCATTATTTATGGTGCGACGGATTAAAGGTGCGCTGCTGTGGGGCATTATCGGTACGGCGTTATTAAGCTGGGTATTTGGGGTAGCGTCTGCACCTGAGGGATTAGCTTCAATTCCTGCTTTTCCTCAAGACTTATTTGGGGCTGCTTTTATTGGGTTAGGCGGTATCAACGGTAGTAATTGGGTTGATTTTATCGCTGTATTATTTGTGTTTCTCTTTGTCGATATGTTCGACACCATTGGTACTCTGGCGGGGGTAGGAATGCAAGCGGGATATATCGATGAGAATGGCGAGTTGCCAAGGGCAAATCAAGCTTTAACTGCCGATGCGATCGCAACTACCACAGGGGCAGTATTGGGAACATCTAGCGTCACCACCTTTGTTGAGTCGGCTTCGGGTGTAGCGGAGGGTGGGCGCACTGGTTTTACTGCGGTAGTGGTTGCATTGTTGTTTTTTATCTCTTTAATTTTTACCCCAATTTTTGAAGCCATTCCTGCTTTTGCTACCACTCCTGCTTTAACTATTGTGGGGGTATTAATGATGGCAAGTATCACTAGTATTAACTGGGAAGATTTAACCGAAGCTATACCAGCCTTTCTAACTATCTTTTTTATTCCCTTTGCTTTTTCGATCGCAGCAGGACTATCTATCGGTTTAATTGCCTATCCCTTATTAAAAACTTTTTCAGGTAAAGCCAGGGATGTACCCATCATCACCTGGATATTGGCAGCTATATTTATTGCCCGCTTTATTTTTATGACCTTACGCTTTGGCTGATTCATTGAACATTGAGCATTAAGCATCGAATCATTATTAACTATTAACAACTAACTACCAATGACTAATGACTAATCAAGATATTGCTATAGAAACTGAAAATATATCTAATACCCAAACAGAAGCCCCAGCTAAGATTGAATCGGACTTAATCTATGGTTTGGAGTCTCGTCCGCCCTTTGTAGAATCGATCTTTGTGGCATTACAGCACGTATTCGCCTGTTTTGTCGGGATTATCACCCCAGGCTTGATTATTTGTGGGGCGTTAGAAGTTTCTCCAGCCGATACGACTTTTGTTCTTAGTATGTCTTTGGTGGTGTCGGGAATTGCCACTTTTATCCAGGCGAAAAGATTTGGTCCTGTGGGTTCGGGCTTACTCAGCGTTCAAGGAACGAGTTTTGCTTTTTTGGGTCCAATTATCGCGACGGGTTTGGCTGTCAAAGGTAATGGTGGTACGGCACAAGATGCTTTAGGGTTAATCTTTGGCTTGTGCTTTTTTGGCGCGTTTGTCGAGATTTTTGTTAGTCGCTTTCTGCATCTGGCAAACAAAGTAATTACGCCTTTGGTTACAGGAGTTGTAGTAACTCTAATTGGTCTTACTCTAATCAAGGTCGGGATTACCTCAATGGGTGGCGGTCAACCATTACTTAACAATTTGCTGGCGGGAGAAGAAAGTAATTTTGGTTCGCCAGTTTATTTGGGCGTAGCACTACTCGTTCTAGCCGTTATTATCGCTTTAAACAGCACTACTAGTAATCTATTGCGGATGTCTTCGATTGTGATTGGGCTGATTGTAGGCTATATAGTGTCGATTCCATTAGGATTGGTCGATTTTAGTAATTTGGCAGGCTTACCTCCCATAGCTTTGCCCATTCCCTTTCGTTTTGGCTTTAGTTTTGATTTCGGAGCATTTATTCCCTTTGCCTTCTTGTATTTAATTACAGCGATCGAATCTATTGGCGATCTGACTGCTACTTCGGCAATTTCAGGCGAACCCATCGAAGGACCAAAGTATTTTAAACGCATCAAAGGGGGAGTCTTAGGCGACGGTATCAACTCAATTATCGCTGCTTGTTTAAATACTTTTCCCAATACTACCTTTAGCCAAAATAACGGTGTAATTCAACTTACAGGAGTGGGTAGCCGTTACGTCGGTTATTTTATCTCGGCAATCTTTGTTATTCTCGGTCTGTTTCCCATCGTCGCAGGGGTGTTTCAGGCTTTGCCCCAACCAGTCTTAGGCGGTGCAACTATTGTTATGTTCGGTACGGTGGCTGTAGCGGGAATTAAAATTCTTTCTTGTGTTAACCTGACCAAACGCAACTCAATTATTCTGGCTTTATCTTTGGGCTTAGGTTTGGGGGTTAGCGTCGTTCCTCAAATTCTAGACCAAATGCCTGCTTTGATTAAGAGTATTTTTTCCTCTGGTATTTCTACAGGCGGTATCACTGCGTTGTTGTTGAATATTATTTTGCCTGGACGGGAATGATTTTGTCTTTTGTCCTTCGTCCTTTGCTGTCTCAAGATTAAAAACGAACAACCAATGACTAATAACCAATAACCAACGACCAATAACCAACAACTAAAAATGTACGATCTAAAAGCAATTGTAATTGGCGCAGGAATGGCGGGACTGACTACAGGTATCGCTTTGCGCCAGGCGGGATACGAAGTAGAGATTTACGAGAAGACTTGCAAACTTCGTCCTGCGGGAGCGGGTATTTCTCTGTGGTCGAATGGCATTAAGGTTCTGAATAAGTTGGGTTTGGGTAAAGAAGTTGCAGCCATTGGCGGACAGATGAACCGTATGGAGTACCGTAACCTTCAGGGAGAAGTTTTAACCGACGTTAATTTGATTCCCTTGATGGAACAGGTGGGACAAAGACCTTATCCTGTATCCCGTACCGATTTACAACAGATGATGTTAGATGCTTTTGGCGAGTCCGATGTAAAGATGGGGATGCGTTGTGTGGAAGTTAAGCAGGATGGGGATAGTGCAACGGCGATTTTTGAAGATGGTAGTACGGCTACAGGAGATGTAGTAATTGGCGCGGATGGAGTACATTCTGTCGTGCGTACCTATTTAGCTGCTGGAAAAATTACGCCCCGCTACGCAGGATACGTTAACTGGAATGGTTTAGTAGAAGCTAGTCCCGATCTATCAGAAAAAGATGTTTGGGTAATTTATGTGGGAGATGGTAAACGCGCTTCAATGATGCCAGTAGGAGGCGATCGCTTTTATTATTTTATGGGCTGTCCTAAACCTCAAGGCACAACCTCACCCAACGGCGATATCCGCGCTGAGTTAAAAGAAACCTTTGCAGGCTGGGCGCAACCAGTCCAAAACCTAATCGATAAATTAGACCCCGAACAAACTAACCGTTTGGAAATAGGCGATATCGATCCTCTGCCTAGCTTGGTTGAAGGGAGAATTGCTTTAGTCGGGGACTCGGCACACGCTACTACTCCCACATTAGGACAAGGTGGCTGTCAGGCAATGGAGGATGCAGAAGTTTTGTGTCGCTATCTGGTAACTACCAATATCAGCGTCGAAGATGCCCTCAAGCGTTACGAAACCGAACGTAAAGAAAGAGTCAAGCACCTCGTATTAAAAGCCCGCAAACGTACAGATACTATCTATAACAAAGAACCCGATCTAACCCAACAGTGGTACGAACAACTCAAACAAGAAAAGCCCGAAGATGTCACAGGTGCAATCGCCAAAATAATTCTTGGTGGCCCACTGCACTAATAACCAATGACTAATGACTAATGACTAATGACTAATGACTAATAACTAATAACTAATGACTAATGACTAATGACTAATGACTAATAACTAATAACTAATGACTCATAACTAATAACTAATAACTAATAAACTAATGACTAATGACTAATAAACTAATGACTAATGACTAATGGCAAATTAACAACTCATGTTTTGGATACGGCTAA
>CAYXWE010000191.1:0-6843 GCA_964468145.1 uncultured Pleurocapsa sp. | reverse complement strand
GAAGCGCGGTAAAAGAAATAGAATATCTGCGCCCTGATATTGTATTACTCGACATCGAAATGCCTGGAATGGATGGCATTACCGCCACTAAATATATTACTCGCCTTTCACCAAGAACTAAAGTAATCATTTTAAGCAGCCATGAAGATAAAAAATATGTAACTCAAGCATTAATGGCTGGTGCCAAGGGTTACATTCTCAAAAGTAGTACGATGTCTGATTTGAAACAGACAATCGTAGCGGTAAATAATGGCTATTCTCAGATAAATTCAAAATTGTTAGCTAAAGTTTTCGATCCGAGTAATTTCAAGTCCAGAAGACGTCAATCTCCAAAAAGTAAACTCGAAAGTAAAGCTGCACAAACACAAAAAAGTCCTCCAAGTTTATTAGAATCAGAAAGTAAACTAGAATCTAATTCTAGTTCCGCACTATCGGGAAAATATCAATTAGGAACCTCATCGATCGATTTAGAAGAATTAGATAAACCACCAACTAAATTGCCTCCAAAAATAATATCTCCATCAGAAATTATTAAAGCAGAAGTAATAAAACCTGCTGTATCAGATCGAGATACTTTTATTCAAGATCCAGAATATAATCAGAATCCATTAGAACCAAAAGAATTAGATTTAGACCGTCCTGAGACAATCTCGAGTGACCGAAATAGCCCTAGTAATTTGACAACTGATATTACTGACTTTCCTAGTCTGTCAGAAATATTACCCAAAGCCAAGTCCGAGCACTCAAGAGAATCAGAAAAGCAATCCCTTTCTTTGTATGAAAAATCAACTGAAATCGACCTTAGCTTAGAACTACCAGCAAAAGAACCATACCGTTTTTCTGGAGAAGTACAGGAATCTGGAAGAACAAAAACTATTGCTAAAGCAGCAACTGCTCCTAAAAATTTATCTCAAATTTCTACTGGTAACTTAACTCAATATCGCCCAGTCGGCAAAACTATAAAATCTGAATCTACCGTTAAAAAGCTATTTCAAAAAAGCCTCACCTATAGTTGGTTTTGGAATGTAGTTTTAATGATTCTTGGTGCAATCTTGGTTGTTATTATTGGTAGCTTGTAATACTTTTAAAATAAAAAATGTAATTTTATGAGATTTATTCTATTATTACTGACTTCGCGATCGCTATATCTATTTGTAGCAGATATTTAGCAATTTGATATAAATTCCGTATTCTTGACTTTGATGCCTCTCTCTATACCGAAGCTTTGTAAATAAAAGCTCTTTTAAATCTAGAAAACGCGCTATAACGTTAGTTGGTATAAAGCTACTAATGTCTTCCAACATTCTGAGATTATGGTTAAGATTCTGCATTTATCTGACATTCATATCGGCAGTGGTTTTTCTCATGGAAAGATTAATCCCGAAACAGGAATTAATACTAGGTTAGAAGACTTTGTCAATACCCTCAGTATTTGTATAGATCGCGCTATAAATGAGCCTGTAGACTTAGTATTGTTTGGAGGGGATGCTTTTCCCGATGCTACTCCACCGCCTTTTGTCCATGAAGCTTTTGCCAGTCAGTTTCGCCGTTTAGCAGATGCTAAAATACCTGCAGTCTTATTAGTTGGCAATCACGATCAGCATTCTCAGGGTAACGGTGGTGCTAGTTTATCGATTTATCGTACTCTGGTTGTACCAGGGTTTATTGTCGGAGATACGATTAAAACTCATCGCATAACTACCAAAAATGGGGACGTGCAGGTAGTTACTTTACCCTGGTTAAATCGCTCTACTTTATTAACTCGCCCCGAAACTGAAGGTTTAGCCTTGGCAGAAGTCAATGAAATGCTGATTGATAAGTTACAACCAGTATTAGAAGCCGAAATTCGTCGTCTCGATCGCGATGTTCCCACAATTTTACTCGCTCATTTGATGGCAGATCGGGCTAATTTGGGGGCGGAGAAGTTTTTAGCAGTGGGCAAAGGTTTTACTATTCCGATGTCGATCTTAACTCGCTCTGAGTTTGATTATGTCGCTTTAGGTCACGTTCACAAACATCAAAATCTCAATCCTAGTAACGATCCTCCCGTAGTTTATCCAGGTAGTATCGAACGGGTGGACTTTAGCGAAGAAAAAGAAGATAAAGGTTATGTTTTGTTAGAAGCTCAATCGGGTAAAGTTGACTGGGAGTTTTGTCCTCTCCCTGCCCGTCCTTTTTTGACCATTGAGATAGATATTTCTCAACAAGAAGACCCTTTAGAATTTATTTTGGCAGCAATTAATCAAGAAGAAATTGAAGATAAAGTAGTGCGTTTTATTTATAAATTACGTTCGGAACAATTAGAGTTAATTAATACCTCTGCTATAGACCGCGCTTTAAAGACAGCTCACAGTCATAGTATTCGTCCCGAATTAGTAAGTCAACTAGCCCGTCCCCGTTTGCCAGAATTGGGAGTGGGCAATACTCTAGATCCCCTACAGGCTCTAAATACTTATTTGGATAATCGCGAAGATTTAAAAGACCTCAAAAAAGATTTAATTGCAGCAGCTAAAACTTTATTGGCATAGCAAAAATTATTTATTTACTAGTCGTTGATTAGTAAAATAAGGTAGTCGTTGGATATTATTGTTTCTGGGAAAGTTTTGGTATATATAGTAGCAAATATAAGGAAAAGAAACAGTAACTAATAATATATACCAGTGGACATTGTCTATAAACTCTTGTCTGAACTCGACCAGAGTAATAGTCTGAGAATGGTCTACATTACTGAAAAAATACCAGTAGATTAATTGAATGGTGACGATTAAGTTGTAGATAAAGTGGCAAAAAATAGGAACGATTATTTGTTTAGTTCTTAAATACAAAATTCCCAAAGTAACGCCAAAAGTAAATAAAGAAATAAGATCGGTACGAAAATGAATTAGAGCAAAAATAATAGCAGACCAGATTAAAGCTTTGACCGTACTTTTTTGAACCGCTAATTTTTGAAAGATAATACCTCTAAAAAATAATTCTTCCATAATTGGCGCAAATATAAGAACGGCGATCGCAAAAAAAGCATAGCCTAAAGGAGTCGTGGCATATATTTGATTGACCTGACCTTCGATATACTCAGGAACAGCAAAGGATAGACCATATAAAACCATCGTGCTAGAACCTATAGCAAAACAGTAATTGGCGATCGCCAGTATTAAAGGCAGTTTAAAATTAATTTTTTTAAACGAACCAGTAATTTGCTGAAAATTGATTTTCGCTCTTTTGATTTCCCGAAAAAAATATGTAGCCAAAACAATTTGAATGGGAATTCCTAAAAATAAAAGAAAATTTTTATTTTCTAAATAACTTCCTATGGCTTTTGTTTCTATGAAACCTAAAAATATCAAGACCGCCAAAATAATGGGAATTAAAATAATCTCTATGACAAAGTAGCTAATAAATATTGCTGAAATTCTAAATTTTTTTAATTCTTCTTTACCCGAAAGAGAATTATTCTTTTGCAAAGAAATATTCATATCTACTAGTGCGATCGCCTCAGAAAAACCATAAATTAATATTTTAATACGTCCCTTCACTCCCAAATATGCAGCATCAATCGATCTCCAGCCATAATCTTTCAACTCAGCGAGCGGGTACATCCCTCGTCTGGCATATATTACATCTTAAAAAGATCGATATCTAGTTCTAATATGGGTAATTTATTAAATACCGTTTTTTTCAAAGATAACAATGGAAATTAAAACCGAAAATTACAAAATAATTTATGACGAGATATCCCACAGCATTATCTTTAATGGTTCGCTACGTCTTAATGGTATGGCTGAATATGCTCCCATTACAGAATTATTAAACAGTGTGGCTCAACAAGAGCCTGAAAAAATTATTCTAGATCTCAAAGAGCTTCATTTTCTCAACAGTTCTGGTATTAGTATTTTGTCCAAATTTATTATTAGTATCCGCCGACGCAAAAATATTCAAATGCTAGTGATTGGAGCAAAAAAAAATCCTTGGCAGGGAAAATCGCTAAAAAATTTACAACGTCTGATGCCTTCTTTGAAATTGCAGATGAAATAAAGCAGTCGCCAAAAATCATTTATTCATATTTTTTCTGATTTGTTCTAACTCTTCATCTACTTCCCATTTCTGGAACTCCGCTTCCAAAGGATCGGCACTACGACTGCTCGGTACTGAATTGGCACCGCGATCCCAACCCACTGTATCCCTAGAATACTGTTGAAACTGAGCGGTTTTAGTTTGAGTCGATCGGGTTTTTAACTCTTGGCGTTTTTGTTGGACTTGCAACAACAGCTCTTTAGCTTTGGCAGCGCGTTGTTTTACTCCTTCCATTTGTCCCCATACTTGATTGCCCTGTCTGAGTAATTCTGCTTCTCTTTCTCTAGCAGCATCGGCTAAATCTAACCGCTTGGCATTTTCTGCCTTGCTAATTCTGCCATGCCAGGTTTGAATGTTGTTGGCAATTTCTAAAATTCGGTCTTGAAGATTTTTTTCCTCTAACTGCAGCTTAGAAATAAGCTTTCTAGTATCTTGTTCTTGCTCTCTTAGCTGTTCTTCGATCGCCTGTAACTCTAAATGAGGATTGTTACGGATAAATTCGTCGAGTCGCTCTTCTAAAAAATTGTTGATGTCATCGAATAAGCCCATAATAATCTCAGGAAGATTTTAGATAATTTCTTAGAATATCTTAAAACGTTTCTCCCACCCCAACCGAACGTGTTTGCCCCCCATAACTTATCTTGGCAGAATTATGGGTCACAGATTCTAAAATCCACTCACTATTACCGATTTTTTCTCCCAGCCAAAATCTTCTAGTTTGACCGTTAACTTTGATTAATGCAGCAGTGCGATTTTCTCCTAATTCCAAAATACCAATCAGAGTATGCTCGATCGCAGGTTGAGTATTTACTGTTGCCACATTTGCTGTTGCAGGTATGCTTTGCTTCGGAAGAGGAGTCGGTGCGGGTAAAGGAGGTGGAGCGGGAATTTTAAGAGCTTCGGTGGTTAAATCTGGTTGGGGATTAGCAACTGCTGCTGGGGCGGGAGTTGTCTGGGTGCTATTACTAGATACTGGGGGAAAAGTAGGAGGAGTAGAATTGGGGGTATACACTGGTATATAAACTACTTCTCGCTCTTCATCTTTCTCTTTTTCAGCCTCTAGACGACTTTCGATCGCCGATACAGATTGCTCCATATATTCAATAAATTCTATATCTGATTTATCCATGGCAATTTGTTTTCCTCCCATCAAGGTAGTTAAAATACTGCTGGCGCGATCGCCAAACAACCACCAAAGAGCAAAAATACAGTAGCTAAAGGCTAAAGCAAATAATATTTTGCCTAGGTAGTTAGGACTTTTTGCCCGCTCTTCTTCTGCCCGCTCTTCTACAGCCGAATATTTAACTATTTCAGCCAAATTTAGTCTGTAATCATCCGCATTAGACTGATACCAGTCGCTATTAATCGTTGGAGTGCGATCGTTTTTGGTGACAATTGCCGAACTTGCAGTCGATTTTTGATTACTAGTCTCAGAAGCTATTCGAGAAACAAAATTAAAAGCGCGTTGCGGTTGCCTCGGCGATTGAAAGTCATCAGACTTAGCAAAGCGGTAGGGAACTTTCTCGCTTTGTAAGTAGGGTTCAGCTATGGGCGCAGGCTTATCGCGATCGATTCGCTCTAAAATTTTTTTGTCTGCGGGAGCTATATTCCTAGATAAGTTGAGACTTTCAATAAAAGAAAACTTTTGAATTACTTGCTGATGACTGGCATCCCTGAGCATGGAGTGAATTGTCAGCGACTAATTTAACTCATCCAAGATAAGTGGGTTTGTCGGTCTGTGCCATAGTATTTATCACCAGATTAAATATTTGTTTTCTTTAACATCTAGTAGATATACGTAATAATTACTGCATCCATAGCCTACAGAAATAGCTGAGAGATTGGGGCAGGAATCATTTCTCCACGAAAGTCTAATACTTGAACTATCATTAGATAAGCGAGTGCGATTAGGATAGATACTGCGCCTGTTAATACTGCGATAAATTTACCTCGATCCATAATTTATACCTAAGCTTAATAGTTTTTACTTTGGATTTTGTTATACATGAGAGCTTACCCTGCAATCGTACAGCATTCTTTATCGATCGCAACGAGGAAAATTAAAATTAAGCTCTTATTAATTGATTGATTTTTGGTCATTCATTTGAGAATGGTCAAAGTTAGTTAAGGGTAGTTTTCTAGATTTCCCTAATTTTACGAGTGTTGTCTACTAAACTCTGAGCAAAGCGATCGAATCTCTGAGATAGTTTTTCATCTGATAATTTATCTTCTCCATCAAAAGCTTGCCATGCTTGTCCAATGGCAATTTGTTCGGGAATTACCCAACCATGTACCCAACGAAGGATAACTCGTAAGTCATTGAGGGCATTACTGTTAGACTGTCCTCCCAAAACACTAATCAATCCCGCAACTTTGCCCGATAAATGCTCGAAACTCATCAAATCTAGAGCATTTTTGAGTACGCCACTGACGCTGCCGTGATATTCAGGAGTGGCTAAAATCAGTCCATCTGCTGTTTTGACTGCACTTCTTAGCTTTTCTACATCGGGATAGTCGGAATAGT
Organism: uncultured Pleurocapsa sp.; assembly: GCA_964468145.1. GTDB lineage: Bacteria > Cyanobacteriota > Cyanobacteriia > Cyanobacteriales > Xenococcaceae > Waterburya. The sequence continues at coordinate 248 of CAYXWE010000191.1, read as the reverse complement.
CATCGCTACCATCACAGAAAGGTAAATTCATCTTTCGTAAATCTAGAATTTCTACCTCTGCACCTAAAGTTTCTACTCTCGCAATTGCTTGATTTAAGGCTTTGACACTATAAGAACCATCTCTCAAACTACCTGTAATTCCTACAATTTTAACCATCATATCTAACTCCTCTCGGGATTATTCATAGTCGTTCTGACTTTGTATAAGTTAGCAAAAAAATTTATACTCTGTCAATCTAGATCGAATC
>CAYXWE010000190.1:0-6846 GCA_964468145.1 uncultured Pleurocapsa sp. | reverse complement strand
TCCAGGAGAGCGTCATATTGCAGTATTAGGCACGATGAAAGAATTAGGAGAATATTCTTCTGAGTTACACCATCAGGTAGGCAAAAAGGCTCAAGAGTTAGATTTAGATCTATTGTTAGTGTTAGTAGATGAAAACAGTACCCAAGAAATTGCTAAGGGTGCAGAGGGAATTGAAAGCGAATGCTTTAGCGATCGCGAAACTTTGATTGTTAAACTAAAACAAACCATTCGATCGGGCGATCGCATTTTATGTAAAGCTTCCAATTCTGTTGGTTTAGATCGAGTAGTCGAAGCACTAATTAACCCAAAGTTAAATCATTAATTCTTAAAAAGGTATCGCCAAATCTACTCCCACGGCTGCGTTACTATTTTCTCTAACTCTTAATTGATGCCAAGTAGACGAACCAACACGGTTAGTAAAATATAGTTTGAGGTTAGGATCGCTGTTGTTATTGCTTGCTTGTTTACCGAATAAAGATAGAGGTAGCCACTCAACTCCTACTGTCCAAGGAATTTTGTTTGCTCTTTGTCCGTCAACTAAACTATTACCTTCTCCTTTCAAATTTGCGCCGATTTCAATTATGGTACTAACCTCTTGACTCAGGTTCAATGAACCACCCAAATTAAATCCCCCGATCTCTAATCCTTGTCGTTGAGCATAACCCAAGATGGGGGTAAACCAGACTGCTGTATCAGAATTGATCTCGTATTGCATCGGTAAAGATAAAGTAAGAATCAATAGCTTTCCGCGATCGCCGTCATCTCCTCCTGGAGTAAAGATGGGAATAGTTTTATCTAAGTCTTCTGCTTCAAAAGTATCTGCGTTGTTGCGAATAAAATTAATAAAGGGTTCGTTGGTAAGACTAGCAGTGGCAGCAGCACTAAGAGTAAATGGCGATGTTTCGGCTTGGTTAAGTAAGCGAACTTTACCACTGATACCCTGTTCTGATTCGTCTACTTCTCCTGTAACAGAATCGAGGAAAATTCCCCCCTCAAAGTCTTTCAGTATGCCATAACGTAAAGCTGTCAAAACTCCCTGGCTGCTATTTTGCAAATGGAACAAAAATTCCCCACTGGGAACAGTACCGCCATCAAAAAATGCCAATCCGTCAGTAGTAAAAAAATTCGTGTCTGCCTGATTGTTTAGATCTTGTCGATATTTACGATTTGCCACCACAGCGTCGGGCATAAATACCACATTTGCCCCCAAACCCATAAAATCCCGATCTGCAGTTAAAGAGAGAGGGGCGTAACTGGCAAAAGTATTAGTGGCGTAAAGATCCAAAGCTAGACGGGGATTGGTTAAAAAACGCAATCCTGCATTATAGGCGATCGCCTTATCTGGTTCGCCCGAATCTCGATTGATGCTGTTGTTGCCCGTTAGAGGCAAAAATACATCACTAAAAGCAAATAGTCGAGAATTAATTTTGAAAGTTACTCCGCCACCCAAACCGAATACCGTACCAAAAGAACTATCGTCATCCTCAGGAAGACGACGATAAAAAACTGCACTCTCATCTTTGAAAAATGCCATTGTCGGAGAGACATTAAATTGCCAGCGATCGCCTACATCTGTTGTAAAAGGCACTGCCAAAGAGACAAAAATATCTCGATTATTAATTTCTGTTTCTTCTCCATCACGAGTAAACATAAATCCCCGCGTACCCCAAGACGCAGAAAAAACACTACTCAAGCTTTTATCTAGCCTATTGTTCCAAAAGTTATATTTTAGTTCGATAGCAGCTTCGTTATCTTCGGTACGTTCGGAAATAAAATCTCCTTGTTTAACGGGAGAACTACTATCTACGTGCTGAAACTGCAAAGTTAGCTGCAATTCATCCGTAATTCCCCAGCTAAAACCAGTATTAAAGTTGACTGCGCTATCTTCATTATCTACTGCGCCTCTTACCAAGTCAGGAAAAAAGAAAGTACGGGTATCGAGATTAATTGTTACCTCTCCTCTTTCCAAATGTTTGGCTGTGGCTTGAGTGGGAAACTGCTGGGATAAAGGAGTAAAAACAATTCGAGAAGATTTTTCTTTTTGAGGTGAACTTTCAGCAGATTGAGCTTTCACGGTAGTTGTATTAAAGATAAACAAAATTATCGTACCAACCAATCCAGCTAAAAATTTATTCATAGAACCTCTTCTCACTACCCTTTGTAATACCAGGGTAGATTGTATCAGTTCCTTTGTCTAAATCTGGGTAATATTTATCATCGAGCATCGATCGTCGAGCATTTAAGTAGCTTCACTTTATTAAACACAAAATAGATAATGTTCGTAGTCATGGCTTTAGCGGAAACCAGATCGCGGTTCGATAACCCTCAAGGTTTAGATAATATATATAAATATAGTTTTCAAATTCATGGGCTTCATTCTTCAAATTTAGCTCTCTGCAGAAAATTTTTGAATTTTTAAGTTAATCCATCATATTTATTTAATTTAATCTAGCTGTATCTAAATGACTGCACTGACTGAAAACACCTCCTTACTAAAACAACCAGAACGCCTCGAAGCTCGTCTCCAAGAGATTCCCCCCGAACCAGGGGTTTATTTTATGCGCTCTGGAAATGGCGATATACTATATATTGGCAAGTCTAAAAAACTGCGATCGCGCGTCCGTTCTTATTTTCGCGATTCTCAAAAATTGAGCGATAAGCCTAACGGCATGGCTTCGCGACGCATTGCTATGATGGTACGTCAGGTAACGGAGATTGAGTTTATTGTTACCGATACCGAAGCCGAAGCCTTAGCCCTAGAAGCTAATTTAATTAAAAAGCACCAGCCCCACTATAATGTCTTGCTCAAGGATGATAAAAAGTATCCTTATGTGTGCATTACTTGGTCGGAAGATTATCCCCGCATTTATATTACCCGCAAACGTCGGGCGACTAAAAAACGCGATCGCTATTATGGACCCTATGTAGATACTCGTTTGTTACGCTACACTCTCCATATTATTAAGCGGGTATTTCCTCTGCGCCAGCGTCGCCAGCCTTTATTTAAAGATCGCCCCTGTCTCAATTACGATATGGGGAGATGTCCTGGAGTATGTCAGTCGATGATTACTCCTGAAGATTATAAAAAGATCGTTAATAAAGTAGCGATGGTTTTTCAGGGCAGAACTGACGAACTAGTCAAGACATTGCAATTTCAGATGGAGAAAGCGGGAGAAAGACTCGATTTTGAAAAAGCTGCTCGGTACAGAGACCAAATAAAAGCCTTATATAGTCTCAATGCGGATCAAAAAGTATCTTTGCCCGATGATACCGTATCCCGCGATGCGATCGCTTTGGCTGCAGACAACAAACATTGCTGTATTCAGTTGTTCCAAATACGGGCGGGCAAACTAGTCGGACGGTTGGGCTTCTTTGCCGATGCTGCTTCTGGTACTCCTGGAGCAATATTGCAAAGGGTATTAGAAGAACATTATGCTACCGTCGAACCTGTAGAAATTCCTACAGAAATATTGGTACAGCACGAACTTCCAGAAGGGGAAATATTGACCCAATGGCTAACCGAACAAAAATCAAAAAAAGTCACCATCGTCAATCCCCAAAGACAGCTTAAGGCAGAAACGATCGAAATGGTAGAACGCAATGCCAACTATGAATTAGAAAGAACTCAACGAGTAAGCGATCGCAATAATACCGCCTTGCAAGATTTAGCAGCTATTCTCGATTTGCCAGAAGTACCCAAACGGATTGAAGGTTACGATATATCTCACGTCCAGGGTTCAAATGCCGTGGCTTCCCAGGTAGTATTTGTCGATGGCATCCCTGCCAAGCAACATTATCGTCATTATAAAATCAAAAACCCCGATGTCAAAATTGGGCATTCCGATGATTTTGCTAGTATGGCAGAAGTTTTGGGTCGTCGCTTCCGTAAATATCAAAATCCTACCGATAATTCCTCTTTAAAAAGTGATGATTTTCCCGATTTAGTAACGATCGATGGCGGAAAAGGACAATTGTCCTCGGTGGTAAAAGTACTGCAAGACATGGAGTTACTCGATAAAGTAAAAGTAATTAGTTTGGCAAAAAAGCGCGAAGAAATCTTTTTACCAGGAGAATCAAAGCCTCTAGATACCGACTCCGAACAACCAGGGGTACAACTATTAAGAAGAGTGCGGGATGAGTCTCACCGTTTTGCTGTAAGTTTCCATCGCCAGCAACGACTCAAAAGCAGCAGGAGATCGCGTTTATCAGAGATTCCTGGTTTGGGTTTCCATCGTCAAAAGCAACTTTTAGCTCATTTTCATTCTATCGACTATATTCGCCAAGCAGATGTGAAAAAGCTGACTGAAGTTTCAGGTATTGGAGAAGCTTTGGCACGAGAGATCTATAACTACTTTCATCCTCATAAATAACTAGTTACTAGTTACTATTTGCTAATTGCTAGTTATTATACTGTTGCTCTTCGTTCGTCTTGTATTTTCTTAACGTGATTCTTGCTATAGATAGATTGTAGAGATTATCGGGAATACTCTATATAGATCGGGAATACTCTATATAGATCGGGAATACTCTATATAGAAAGAAAACAAAAAAAAAATAAAAATATTCTTTCGAGCGAGTATTAGCAAGGAGTATTAATGAAAAGTGAATTTAACGCTAATGTATCTCTATCTCAGCAATGGCTACAATCAATAATCGATCGCTTACCGCAGACTATTTTTTGTAAAGATATTGATGGTGTTTATTTAGCGTGCGATCGCTCTTTTGCCAAGCTAGCAGGATACGAATCGCCCCAAGGAGTAATCGGCAAAAATGATTACGATCTGCCTTGGACAAAAGAAGAATCAGACTGGTATCGAAAATGCGATCGTCGCGTGATGGAAAGTAATACTCCTGAGTATGGCATTATTGAAACTTTACTAGATGCAGATGGAAAATCAATCTGGTTAGAAACCAACAAAATACCTCTTCACGATTTAGATGGTAATGTAGCAGGTATCATTGGAACTTTTGAAGATATTAGCGCAACAGAAGAAGCCAATGAAAAAATCGAGCAATCCCTCAGAGAATTATCAAATTTTCAAACAGCTTTAACTCGTTCGGCAATTGTTAGTATTGTAGACCCAGAAGGTACTATTATTTACGTTAACGATAGCTTCTGCGAAATTTCCCAATATTCTCAAGCAGAATTAATTGGCAGTACCCATCAAATTGTTAATTCGGGCTATCACTCAGCCGAGTTTTGGCAGCATTTTTGGACGACCATCACTCAGGGTGAAATCTGGCAAGGAGAAATCTACGATCGCGCTAAAGACGGTGGAGGTTATTGGGTAAATGCAACCGTTATTCCTTCTTTAGATGAGAACAATCATCCGATCCAGTATTTAGAAATTTTAAAAGATATTAGCGAGCGCAAAAAGGCAGAGACTGCTCTAGAGTATCAGCTACGAAAAACTCAGTTATTGAGCGAAATAACTCAAGATATACGTCAAAGTCTCGACCCCCAAAAAATCTTCCGCACGGCGATCGAACAAATTCGCAAATTACTGGATGTAGAAAGAGTGGGAATTTTTCAACTATATGAAGATCTAGAACGAATAGATAGTAAAAACAATGGCGAGTTTATCGTCCAAAATATTACTACCGATAACAACAGTCTTTTTGGCGATCGCTTACAAGAATGCTTTTTCGATACCTATCTTGCTGTTGACTATCAACAACGAGAAGTACTAGCGATCTCCGATATCAATACAGCAGATTTGCGAGATACCCATCAAGAAATTTTAGCCTCTCTCAAGATTAAGGCTTATCTAGTCGTACCTTTGTTTCAGGGCAATAGTCTCTGGGGTTTGTTGTGTATCTATCAGTCATCCTGTTCCCGCCAGTGGCAAGATAATGAAATTGATTTTATGCAAAAAATTGCTGCTCAACTAGGTATTGCTCTTTATCAAGCACAGTTGTTAGAGCAAGAAAAACGACAGCGCAGCCTACTAGATTTACAAAATCAGCAGCTAAGACAGGCAAAAGACGAAGCAGAACGAGCAAACATCGCTAAAAGTAGTTTTTTGGCTAATATGAGCCATGAGTTGCGGACTCCCCTTAATGTAATTTTGGGTTTCGCTCAGGTAATGTATCGCGATCCCACAGCCACAGCAGAGCAAAAAGAAACCCTGCGAATTATTAACAATAGTGGGGAACATCTTCTAGGTTTAATTAATGATGTGTTGGAAGTTACTAAAATTGAAGCAGGGAAAACCACTCTCAAAAGCGATGGTTTCGATCTGCATCATCTTTTAGATTCGCTGGTTGAAATGCTCAGTTTTAAAGCAGAAGAAAAAGGAATAAAGTTCAACTTTACTAGATTCCCCAATGTTCCCTCCTACATTCAAAGCGATTGTGCAAAAATAAATCAAATTTTGATCAATTTAATCAATAACGCCATCAAATTTACGAATCAAGGCGAAATCGAGATTGTGGCAGAAGGAAGCAGAAGATCTACAGACCGCTTCGACTTGAGAATTACGATCCAAGACACGGGAGTTGGCATCGCCGAGGCAGAAATCAATACTTTATTCAATCCTTTTGTTCAAACTGAATCGGGTAAAAAATCAAAGCAGGGAACTGGTTTGGGTCTATCTATCTGCCGCCAATTTGCCCGTTTGATGGGGGGAGATATTACCGTAGATAGTGAGTATGGTTACGGTTCTACCTTTACTCTAAGTTTACCCGTTAAATCATTGACGGTAGTAGAAAACGATACCGAATCTCACAAAAGAGCGATCGCTTTAGCTCCAGATATACCCCAATATAAAATTTTGGTGGTAGATGACAAAGCAGAAAATAGGCTGCTACTTAATCATCTTCTAACCGAGATAGGATTTGAAGTAC
>CAYXWE010000189.1:0-6879 GCA_964468145.1 uncultured Pleurocapsa sp. | reverse complement strand
TTGTGGTTGGAGAGCATAAAATACAGGAGAAGTTACTTTTCCACTTGCCAAATCTCATCCTGCTGGTTTGCCCAAAACTTCAGTCGATCCGCTAAAGTCAAGAATGTCATCGACAATTTGGAAAGCCAAACCTAAGTTACGTCCATAGCTATATAAATTTTCGACCGCTTCGGTGGGAGCGTCGCTCAATATAGCAGCGGCTTTAGCACTGTTAGCCATCAAAGAAGCCGTTTTATAGTAAGTTTTATCTAAATAGGAATCTATGGACGCATGAATATCGAAACGATTTATGCTTTGTATAATTTCTCCTTCGGCAAAATCTTTGATCACCTCAGACAGTAGCTTAACTACCTGTAAGTTATCTAAGTTGGCGAGATACCAAGATGATTGAGCAAACAGAAAATCCCCAGCCAGAACTGCAATTTTATCGCCAAACAGATTATTAACCGTTTCTACATTACGACGCAGATCTGCTTCATCCACTACATCATCGTGTACTAGACTAGCAGTATGAATCATTTCCGTGATTTCTGCCAGACGACGATGGCGACTGGTTAAATCGCCATCGGGCATAGTCGCTCTCGATGCTAATAAAACAATAGCTGGTCTAATGCGTTTTCCTCCCGCCTCAAACAAATGTTCGGCAGCAGCTCCCAAAATAGGATGACGCGCCCCAATCAATTGTTTGAGATTATCTGTGAGAATGCGCAGATCTTGTTCGACGGGTGCTAATAAAGAAGTAGTAGAAGATGTCATTGTTAAGCCAATTCTGGCAATTATTTTATTTAAGAAACTTTACATATTATTGTACTTATTTTAAGGTAAGCTCACCTAATAACCAACTATTAACTAGTTAAATGTCAGAAATAGACTGTAGTTTGGGGTCAGTAGCAGTTTGATTTTTATCGCTCGTTTAACGCTGTGTATGTTATCCTAGGTATTAAATATTTCAAAAATTATTAGTTAGTAGTTGTTTTGTACTATTTACGCGGGGTTAAACTTGAATACCTTTGAGTAAGTAGAGAATAACTCGATCTAAAACATCTACACTATTGAAAAATATTTATTGTCAGACGGCGCAAAAGCACCAAGATGGCTCAGTACTTGCTTATCTTGATGGCAGTCGATGATAAATACTAGAGTCAGTGGTTGAAAGATCGGGCTTCTTGGCGAAATTTAACTGCTATAAAAGCGGAGTAGTTGGCTCAAACGGTTAGAGGATAGTTTTCTAAAATCTGCCATAAAAGCGAATTTGTTCCCCTACTAATAATTTTGTAAGTCTAACTTAGATAAGATCGAGATCGTTTCTTAATTATTATCTAAAAGATAGACTGGTTTTGCTATGGATAGTTGAATCTGATTTCAACTATCGAATAAAGTCAAACCATCAAATGGGTGTGAGGATTGTAGGCAATGTGAAATGTCTACAAAAGATTTTCATGAATGTTCTTAATGAATAAAAAATTAAGAGTAAAATTGTCGTCTTTATTCCAAAAACGACTTAATACATTCATCGGCATTGGCACTTAAACCTGCCATACAGAATAACAATTCTGCTAAATCAGCATTATTTTTAAAGTAATGCGCTCGGCAAAAATAACCAACTAAAATAAATTTCTGAAAAATGAATTTTGTCAATCCACCTCTATCTATTCTGTTTTTCGCAATTGTCTATCTTTCGGTCGTTTATGGCTTACTAACAATAGCTCAAATAAATAGATCGAGCGATCGCCTGATTTCCCATAATTCTAAAAAAATTAGCAGTTAAATACAGTTAAACAATTTATCCCTCGAATAAATTAATTTATAAGCTTTATTCTACAGGATTGAGAACCATCATTTCTGGTGATGGTTTTGTCATGGGAATTTGTTTTACCTGGGGACAATAGCCCAGCCACTGCTGAGAGAGGGTAGCAAACTGCTGACAAGATCCGCTAACATAAAAATAAGTGGGCAAGGGATAATTATTGTGACGCAATCCTAGTAGGGATAACTCTTTTTCGGCTGCGACAACGATATGTTCTGCGGGGTCAACAATATTGACGGTTGCGGGTAATATAGAACGAATCGTTTTTTCCAAATGCCGATAGTGAGTGCAACCATAGACTAGGGTGTCAATATTACGCTCGATGAGGGGCTGAAGATAACTTCGAGCTACCTGGTGGGCGCGATCGCTTGTTAGCTGATTTTGCTCGATCAAATGAACGAATTCGGGACAGGGAATTTCCCAGACATCGGTTTGCGGATTAATTTCCTGAATTGCCTGGCGATAGGCATGGCTGCTAGCGGTAGCAGGAGTAGCAATCACTCCGATACGTTTGCCTTGCTTTACGGCTGCCTTTGCTCCAGGCAAAATAACACCCAAAATAGGGATATCGTATTCTCGACGTACCGTTTCCAATGCTAGGGCAGAACTAGTATTGCAGGCCATGATAACCATTTTGACATTCTGAGCGCACATCCAATCGAGAATTTCCCGCACAAAATTGAGAATTTCTTCTGGCGATCGCGTACCGTAGGGTAACCTAGCCGAATCAGCAAAGTACAGCAAGGACTCATTGGGCATTTGACGATACATTTCTCTTAATACGGTCAATCCACCCACACCACTGTCAAACAAACCAATGCGCCAATCAGAGTTTTTCATGCTTTTAGCTTTTAAATTTTAAATAATTATCTTAAAGGTCTTCGGGAGATAAGTAATCTAGCTTAGGATAGCTCGATCGCCGTAAATATACCTAGTAAATATATCTATAAATTTATAAATTATTTTGTTTGATATATTCTACGATTCCTCTGGCGATCGCTTCTGCCATCTGACGACGGTGATTGGGGTCTTTGAGTCGGGACGAGTCTACTTCTCCAGTCAAAAATCCTACTTCAACTAAAACAGCAGGCATTGTCGAATGTCTTAACACAAAAAATCTGGCTCGGCGAATCCCTCTGTTACCAATCTCAACACCATTAAGAATACTCCAGTGAATTATTTCTGCTAAACGACGACCGCTTTTGTAGTAATAAGTTTCTAGACCGTTGACATCAGGACGACTAAGATTGATTGCATTAGCATGAATACTCACAAACAAATCCGCATTGAGGTCGTTAGCCATGTCAGTTCGACCTTCAAGACTGATAAAGTTATCGGTATCTCTAGTCATAATCACTTCAATATCTTGCTTTCTCAGGATTTCTGCTACATCCAAAGAAATTGGCAAGACCACATCTTTTTCGCGAAAACCACCGATGCCGATCGTTCCTGGATCTTCTCCACCATGTCCTGGGTCGATGATAATGCGGGGGCGATCGCTGTTGGGAACGGGTGGGGGAATAGTGGGTAAGGGTCGCTGTTTGGGAGCTTTAGATAGTGTGGGAGGCAAAAGGGGGCTATCTGTTTGGGGAGGAGGGGCAATCCCTACTTCAATAGGTAAAGCGATCTCTTTATCGTCCGCAGTAAGCTGTCCCAAGCGATATCTGAGCCTAGTGGTAATTTCTACTACTACTTTATAATCTTCTTGGCGGACTTTTAGCTCGGATACTGGGCTACCTGCAACTAATTGTGGTCCTTTAAAATCTTCTGCCAACTCCGCATTGTCGATCGTGACTTGATAAATTCCATTGCTGGCGCGAGAAGCCACTGCTGCTAATTTGTTGTCAGCACGGACTACTAATCGCTCGTCATCTCCCGCTAGTTCAATTTCACTAATTAAGTTGGGTTCGCCCCGATCGTCGGCGCGACTAATCCTCTCTGTTTCCCCAATTGATTCTGATTCAGCACTATCGGTAGTTGCAACGGATGTAGTTGAAGGAAGTCTGCCTTTGGGTACGAGTAATAGACCTTCGATACGACTATAGGTAGCGAGCCAATCAGGACTATTGTCACTGAGGTTTAAGCTAATCATAGCTTCGGTGTCTCCTACTTGTTCAAATTCAATGTTAGAGACACCGTATTGGTTAACACCGACAGACTGAGAAGCCAAATCAGCAGGTAAAGTAATACCCTCTAAAGAAAAATTAATGCGATCGCCATCTCTTTCTGAATCAATTTTCATCGTGCGATTGCCATCGATCGCCACAAAAAAGCCATTTTTGGTAGCTCTAATATGGGGAGAATCATCGATCGCGATATCTGCTGCCGTCGAGCCTGGTATTTCTGCTGTTTCTAGCCCCGGTAAAGAGTCGGGAAATTCTACTTCGGGTAAATCTAAAACTTCAGGATCTTCATTGCTAGCAGTATCAATACGAGATATTTTTGGTTCGGGAAGCTCGACCCTCCATTCTGTAGGAGAAATACCCTCAAACTCAATATCATCAGAGTCTAGAGTATAGCCAGGAGCTAGCTCTAGGACAATTCTCGAAGTATCCGACTCTGGCTGTCCGATCCGAAAACCTCTAATCGCTCCAGAGTAGGTTTCTTTGACAGTTTCTCTTCCCAGAGTAGTTCCAGGCAGATCGATGACTAAGCGAGTCGGATTGCTCAATAATTGAGCCTCTGGCTGTACTCCTTCATCGGTCTTAAATACTAAATTGTTATCTTGTTCGGCAAAATCCCAAGATATAATCTTTCCTGCCTTGGCGGGGGAACAAAATAAAAAAACACCTATAAAACCTGATAATAGCCAGTGAAATCTCACAATTATTGCTCCTCACAAACAGTAGATAATTGACCGCCTTCTACGGTAATACGAAGTTACTAAAAACTCGCTTCTAAAATCCAAACACAAGCAACAATCAAGATTAGCTGCCCAATTCGGTTGTCTTAGTAAAAGTAATACTAGTTCCAAAATGTTCCGAGCCAATCCCATTAGAACTTTATAATACCCGTTCTTTAATTTCGATCTATCGAGACGTAAAAAGAAGCAATTAGGTTTCATGAACTGTGAATTGAGTAAATCACTGATGCGATCGATCTCATAGATGTTTTGTTATCCTGCGTCGCCTAATTATGTTGTTATTCCTGAACTTTGTCCACTGTTTGCGGTTCTGTTTCTGTTTCTTTGAATACTAAACGTAACAATGGCGGAGCGACGAATGTAGTGGAAATCACCATCACGATAATTGCTGCTTCTGTAGCCTCGGATAAAGCACCACTGGCAGAACCAACGCCTGCAAATACTAAACCCACCTCTCCTCTGGGAATCATGCCAACGCCGATCGCCAATTTATTGAGATCTGGGTTGCCAAAAACAGTAAATCCCGTGATTACTTTACCTAAGATAGCAACCAAAATCAAAAATGTGGCAATAATTAATCCTTCGCGATTGCTAGGAACGGCTGGATTCAGTACGCTGAGGTCTGTTTGCGCTCCTACACAAACAAAAAATATGGGAACGAAAAAATCAGACAGAGGTATCACTTGTTCTTCTAGCTCTTTTCTTTTTTCGGTTTCTGCTAAGATTAAGCCCGCAGCAAATGCTCCCAAAATTCCTTCTAGCTGAATTGCAGTAGCTATATAAGACAAAATAAAGGCAAATACTAAGCCCGTCAGCAATACCTGACCCCGTGTTTTCATTTCATTGACTAATCCGACAATTAGAGGACTAATCAAACGACCCAGCAAAATAGAACCAATTAAAAATACTGCAGCACTAATTACTAGGTAAACAATATTGCTAATCTGAATTTCTCCTGTTTTGACTAGACTCGCTACTACTGCCAAAACAACGATGCCTAAAATATCATCTAGTACCGCAGCACCAATAATAATTTGTCCTTCTTCTGAACCCAGTTCCCCTAATTCCGCCAATACCTTGGCTGTGATACCAATACTAGTGGCGGTTAATGCAGCCCCAGCAAAAATAGCAGGCACGACAGGAGTATTAAAGATATAAACTAGTCCTGCTGTACCCGCGACAAAGGGCGCAACTACCCCAACTACCGCAACTACCGCAGCAATTGGGCCTACACGAATTAATTCTTTGAGGTCTGATTCTAAACCAATTTCAAACAGGAGAATAATTACCCCCAATTCTGAAAGGAGGCTAATAACTTCACTTTGACTGGCAAACACCGATGAAGCAGCTTCAGGAGGCAATCCTGCAGTACTCTGGAGCAAGCTAATAATCAAGGAAACTTCTGCTATGCTTCCGCCTTCGGGGAAAACCAATAAACGAAAGGCAGACACACCTACTAAAACACCTCCTACCAATTCTCCGAGTACGGGAGGTAAATTAATCCGAGAGCAAACTTCTCCTCCTAGTTTGCTGGCAAAGTAAATTATGACTAAACTTAGTAAAACTCCCGCTAGAACGTAAGTACCCTCTTCGGCATCAGATTCTGTGGCTACTTCGGTGGCAGCAGCCAGCAATGGGGAGCTACTAAGCCTATTCCAAGTCAATGTATAAAAATAATCGGTCATATTTTCAGCTAAAAAATTTTTCTCTAATTTATTAGCTTATCGTTATCCCTCCCCATATTCTGTTTGCTCTATCCAACAAACGATCGATTTGGTGCAAAGAGCGCGATCGCATTATTGCGTATTTAATGTTTAAAAAATGTTAGCTAATTAATTAAATCTCGAATAAATTGACCGTACTCATCTCTCATCGGTAACTCTAAATTCTGCTGAATTCTTTGTCTATTCACTACAGTCTCTTTCTTGAGCTTTGGGTTATATCCTGTTTTTTGATACTCTTGCCAATATAGTCCCGAACCTCTTTTTTGCCAGCTAGGTAAATCGTTGAAGTTAATCCCATGTTGAAACAATAGTTCGTTTTTACCCGCTGGTGATAAACCACTCATCATGGAGGTGGCTTTTCGGGCTGAATTACCATCCCGACGCAAACACCAATAACAATGCGCGCTCAATGAATTACGATGAGCATCTTGCTGTCGCCAGCGAAAATAATCTACAACCAGTTCTATATTGGGTAACTGAGAAAT
>CAYXWE010000188.1:1179-6889 GCA_964468145.1 uncultured Pleurocapsa sp. | reverse complement strand
TTCACGCGCGTTACGCGCTCTACGCTACTTAACTCCGAAGGAGTTCGGTAATAGCTTCTACAATAGGTTTGTTCGTGGATACTTTTATTCGTCATCGATCGCCAAGAATGCAATTTGAACAACTAATCCAAAGTAACGATTCGATGATTGCTTTAGCTGAGTGTAAGTAAACTCTGAAATATTCGCTGTTGCATCCTTGAATTACAATTTGTGCAATATAACTGACATTACGCAGTTAAACAAATATCGCGATCTTTAAGTCATGCTTGAATAATTCAGGATGTAGTTTTAGAGCCAGTAATTCTAGGAAACAAGCCATTGATAACCAGCAGTCAATTCTCTTTTAGCGTTAGTTTCCACAATTGTTCCATGTCCCATAATTACTCGTTCAAAATCCCAGCTAAGAATTTTGTCAATAGATTTTTGAGCTTGTTGTTTATCTCGAACCGCAATCTTTTCCAACCAAGATGGTTTTAGATATTGCAGAGCGATCGCAATTTAATTAATGCGATCGCCTTATCTTTAGATTAAATTGGTAATACTAACGATACTTACCTTCTGTATCGGGACTTTCCATGCGGGGTAATCCCATACTATAGTTGCGTACTCTCGCACCCAAGTTGTAATTAATCTCGCCTGCAAGCAACAAAGAGCGAATAAAATGTTCTAAGTCCGAACCGATACGGCGTAAATTATACTCGCTGAGATCTTCACCATTGTTGGCTTCTACCAACTCATCAAACTTGCGATAGACTTTCTGTAGAGCATCTTCACTCCAATTAAACTCGTTATCGGGATCTATATCGAGAGTCAAGACATTTTCACTCTCAATTAATTCGTTATCTTTGACTTCTGCACTATAAATACGAACGTGACGGGTAGTCGATTTTACCAGCATAGTAATACTTTTTAATGATTATTATAAGAGGTTATTTGGTAGGGCAAATACAAAAAACAATATTTTGCTTTCCTACCAAACTCACCTCAGTTAATTATTTGTAAGCTTTGATGCACTCATCAACCAAAGGAGTAACCGCATCGACATCTTTCCAGCCGAGAATTTCAGTTTTTTTCTTTTCGAGGTTTTTGTAAGTTCTGAAAAATTCAGCAATCTCTTCGAGGCGATGAGGGGAAACATCTTTGAGAGATTTTACCTCTTTGTAACGAGGATCTTCTGTGGGGACGCAAAGAATCTTTTCATCGCGGTCACCACCGTCGATCATTTCTAGCATACCAATGGGTCGAGCTGCAATTACACAACCAGGAAAAGTAGGCTCATCCATGATGACCATACCGTCTAGAGGATCGCCATCATCAGCTAGAGTATTGGGTACAAAGCCATAGTCGAAGGGATATTGTACCGAAGCAAATAAAACGCGATCTAGTGCGAAAGCGTTCATATCCTTGTCAAATTCGTATTTATTTTTGCTTCCGCCAGGAATCTCGATCAAAACATTAATTACGCCAGCTTCAGGCTGTGCTGGAATCAAGGATAAGTCCATGAAATTCTCCTAATAGTAATAAATTAACTAAAACAATGATTTTTATGCCCGGAAGCATAATTATGCTTGGGTTGGCGACTGACTAAAGTCAAATAAGACTCAATAGAACCGCCATCAAGCATTCTACCCGATTGCGTCATTACATTTAGCATTTAGCATTTATCATTTATTTCGAAGCTTTAAGCCCCCTCGCGATTCCGATTTTCTCCAGCATCTCCGTCCATAATGCTCTTGGTTAGTTTAGTCAAACCTGAAATTAGCGATAAACTTTAATTGAAGCAGATTCATTTTTTTTATTTTGTATGGTTAATCTCAGTTCGTCTTCTGTGTTTTCGTCTCAAAATAGCCATCCTCACGATGACTTTTCGATTACGATCGCACCTTTGTCTCTCGAAGAAGCATATAGACTAGCTGACGATCGAGCTAATGGCGCGGTGGTGGTAATGAGCGGTACAGTAAGAAACCAAACTGATGGCAACCCCGTAAAATACCTAGAGTATCAGGCTTATCAACCGATGGCGATCGCTGTTTTTCAAGCGATCGCTACAGAAATTAGGCAACAATGGACGGATGTCAATCGAGTAGTAATTCATCATCGGATAGGAAAACTATCTATAGGTGAAATTAGCGTCATTGTGGCAGTAGGTTGTCCCCATCGTCGCGAGGCTTTCGATGCCTGTGGTTATGCGATCGATACTCTCAAACATAATGCACCAATCTGGAAGAAGGAATACAGTATTGTGCTGGATCAAACAACGGGTAATAAGATAGTTTCAGGTTCTTGGGTTTCTATCGGCGCGTGCGAGCAAGGTGATAATAATAATTGCTGATGTTAAACTACCAAGCAAGTAAAAAAAATTTCCGCTTACCCGCGAACTCAGGTTAGTTCGGTGTGGCTGTCTCCCCGTGAGTTGGTTAGCAAAGACTTATCCAATGCTCGTTCGGCAATACGAGTCATATAAACCGTTGCACCAACAGTAGCCAAGAAGCCAATAATTTTTATTATCCACTGTAGTTCGGGATTGACGAATTCACTTCCTTGGTTAATGGTGGCCAAATCTTCTGCTAAAGAGCCAAAATAAACATAGGTAATAGTCATGGGAATCATACCAATTGAACCTAAGAAATAATCTCGCAAAGATATCCCCGTTACGCCAAAAGCATAGTTCAACAAGCTGAAGGGAAATATGGGAGAAAGACGAGTCAACAAGATTATTTTTAGTCCTTCTCGATTTAATGCCTGATTGAGGGCGTAAAATGTGGCATTATCCTTAATTTTGCTATCTATCCAATCTCTAGCAAAATATCTACCCAACAAAAAAGCGCACATTTCGCCACAAACTGCGCCAATTAAAACATATACCGAACCCCAACCGACACCAAATACAACTCCCGCACCTAAAGTTAGGATTGAACCAGGAATGAGGGCTACAGTAGCAATAGTATAAAGCAAAATAAAAGCAATAATTCCGATCGCCCCTAAACCTTGAATAGTTTGTAAGGTGTGCTGCAAAGCTTGTTGAAGATAGGAATGAATATCTACAGATAGCCAGTTTGTTGCAGTAGGGGGAAGTAAAGTAAATTCAGCCATATAACTAGAGCAATTAAAAATGCGATCGCGATTAACTAGTATTAGTTATGGCATCGGTTTTTGAGAATCTGCTTAGAATTAGATGTAATTCACCTAAATTTCTGCTCTATAAAAGATTTTTAACTAACCACCAATACGGGACAGTTGGCTAGGTTAATCACGCGGTTAGTTGCGCTATCGAGGGCAGCTTCTTCATCAATCAGTCCCAAACCACGACAACCCATAATAATGAGATCGGCATCGAGATCGTCTGCTACATCGCAGATAGTAAAAGCGGGTACGCCTGATTTTTCTATAGTCTGAGCCTGTATACCTTGACCAGAAAAAAACATTTTTGCTTCCTGCAATAGCTTGGCTACTTGTTCTTCTGAAGCCATTGCACCTTTAGTATTTTCTTCTACTACAGAAAGAATGGTCAATTTGCTTTGATGAATCCTGACCATGTTGGCGGTAAGTTCGATCGCCTTGCGTGCTTCTCGATTTAATTCTATGGGAAATAAAACATTCTTAAACATTTGTTCGACCTCAAAAAAGCACGTTATATCTAGATTATTTTTGTTCCAAAGGATATTGTGTCAGAAAAAGACCGAACAACAGCAAAATTTTACTATTTTTAATTAATCGTTCCGTGATTTGCGACTCAAACGATCGCCTTGACGACATACCGCATCATAATCGCAATAGCGACAGGCTTGGCGATCTACATCGGGAGATACGGGATAATTTCCTTGTTCTAGATAGATTTTTACCCTTCGAGCAAATTCTGCTAATTTTGCTGGATCTTTTGAGGGACAGCTAATTGTTTTTTGTTTGGTAATAGAATAATAAGCTGCAGTATCTATGGTTTCATGGGGATATTGCTCGGCGATCGCATCAGCGTATACTGCTAGTTGCAGATCGAGATTAGCTTTTCCCGTGGCATCTTTTACCCCTGCAGGAGTTACCCCACTGGTTTTATAATCGATTACCGTCAATCCCCCATCGGTGCGATCGATTCTATCTACCTGTCCCCGAATCTGTAAGCCATACCATTGAGTATCGAATTTGGTTTCGGTGGCGACGACTTCTCTTTGGGCTGGTAAAAATTCCGCAGTAGCCAGATTGAGGGCGAGTAAATCTAAATGTTCTTGTCGTCGAGCATCCCAACCAGATAACTGAGTTAGATTTAATTCTTGTTCGGCTTTGGTAAAAGCGGAGGCTAATTGTTCTCGATTGAATTGGGCTAAGTCGCTGGCGGTTTTAATTTGGGATAGGGATAATTCTAAACAACGATGATATAAGTTTCCCCGTAAAGCAGCACCCAGATCGGAATCCGCTTCGGGCAATTCTTTTAATCTAAGCAGGCGCGCGCTAAACCATTTGAAGGGACATTGACCCAACTGGGTAAGCTGGGAAGCACTAAAGATTTTGGTGTGAGGAGAGACACTAATACCGATTACACCATCGTATTCATTAGGAGCGTTCTCACTTTCTCTTTGTGCTTCTACCTGCCAAGCTTGAGTTATTTTAGATATTAATAATGTCCTATTTGTCTGAGGATCTAATAGTTTTGCTTGGCGCAAATATACTTGACGAGCCAACTCGATACTAGCTAGGGGCAAGGTATCGATCGCAGTAGGTTGTAGTCCCAAACGAGCTAAATAAGGACTGGGTAAAATATCCGCCCGCGCGATCGATTCGGGATAAGAGAAGGTAATTTGTTTTGTCGGTATGCCCAATAAACAATAGAAATTAAAAGTCCCTCGTCGAGCAAGATCGATTGCCGTTTCGATTTCTAAGCCTTGTTTGACCAACTGTTTGCGACTGTAAAAATCAAGAAGAGGATCTTCGGCGATCGCCGTCGGCAATATTCCCTCCCCACTACCTAGGATAAATACATAAGGATAATTTGTACCCAACAAAGCGTTAGGATGGTGTAGCTCGATCCCCCCCGTACCTGGTTGAGCGGGAACGGTTAATAGAGCTAGTATTTCGCTTATTTCTCTGATAAAAGCAGTTAAGCTAAGTTTTTGTCCTGCAGGTTGGCTCAATTCTATTAATGCTTCTTGGATGCGATAGTAGGCGGTAATTTCTTTTGCCCACAGTTTGCCCTTTTCCAAGACATCCCAGTCAATGAGAATATTTTGTAGCTGCTGTATCCAAACCTCGCGATTACAAACCTTTTGCTTAAAATTCAATAAATTGAGATCTATTCCCAATTCTTGCCAGGCTGACAAACCTTGAGGATGCTGTTGTCTGGCAGTTGCCCAAATCTCTTCAGACATATATTGAGCCAGGGGATGAGATAGTAATTTGGCTGTAGCTTCAAAAGGAAAATTATCGGCAATCGCCTCCAATAAAAGTTTTAACCACGCACCCATGCGAGTTTGCTCCAGAGGAATTTCGTAAGTTACCCGAACTGGCAAACTATATTCCCAAGCAGTATTAACGATCGTCTCGCCGTATAGTTGTTCGTCATTTGTCACCAAGACAATATCTTGGGCTGCAACGCCCTGAGTTAATAAAATCTTGACTTGAGTCAGTACCCCCCGCACCTCTGCTGCTAAATTAGGATAAACATTTAAACTAACCCCTGCTGGCAAATCTGATTGCCGTTCAAAACACTGCTGTAATTGCC
>CAYXWE010000188.1:0-1079 GCA_964468145.1 uncultured Pleurocapsa sp. | reverse complement strand
CTCCCATCCCCGCGACTCCAACCACTCAATCGCCATCTCATTTTGTGGATACAGATCGCTACGGGGCAATACCAAAATACTATCTCGCCCTGCGATCGCATCAATTAGCGCTAGTTCGTCTTTAGCGGGGGCAAAATAACCATAAAACAAATAGCCTTTTTGGTAAGTAATATCGATCGCTCCCTGCCAATATAACTGGGCTGCATCAATACGTTTTTTGTTTTTTAATTGGGCTTGATAGGCGATCGCCACTCTGCCTAATTGTTGAATTCTAAGATCGATATTTTGCTCTAATATTCGTAGATCTACCCCACCGCGCAAGAGATCTTTAATCGTCGGTAAAAATGCTTTGGCTGTCCCTTCTACATCCTTGGTTTGAATAACTTCTCTCACTGCATTCTGCAACAAACGCCGACTCATTAATGTCGAAGCTATCCCCAAACCACGACGGCGCACAATATTTTTGCTCAAACTTTCAAGAGAGTAGTGAGAAATTTTGATATTTGAATTAATAAGATCGCGGACACTATTGGCGATCGCCCTACTGGGCGTAACAATTTGTAGATTGGAAGTTAAGGATAACGAATTCAACTCGGAAACAATATATCTACCCATCTCCCTACTTATTACTCATTACTCAATGACGAGTTACTCAAAAAACCACCCCGTCGCTAATCCCTAACCATAGAACCAAACCAGTAATAACCAAACACAATATACCTGCAATTCCTGCTAATGGTTGCTGATTGATTCCTGTCAGCCAGGAGTCTTTTTTGTTATAAGTTAATAGTTGAGCCGAATCAATACAGGTAAGACCCCAAATCCAGCCTGCATGAAGACCAATAGCCAGACCGATGCTACCATCATTGATTGACCTTGCCAAGATTAAAATCATTCCCATCAACCATAGCCCAGGTAATTGGGGTAATGTTTCTTTTTGTTCCCAAATAAGATGCAATATAGCAAAAATAATACTGGATATTGTAGCTGCTAACCAGTACGAATTGTCTCGCGCTAAAGTGCTAAATACATACCCTCGAAATATAGATTCTTCCACCAGGCTAATCAATAAAGCCAAT
>CAYXWE010000187.1:0-6914 GCA_964468145.1 uncultured Pleurocapsa sp. | reverse complement strand
CTTGACTATGCCTGATAAATAGGGATGGTTGCAGTCTCGATACCAATCGCCACTGGCTAAGTTTGACTGATCGAAACCAAGATGAAAAATCAGCGATGAGTTGCTAAATAAGGCGATCGCAATCGGTCTGGCTTCTTCTTGGACGAGAAAATGTTCTGCTTGTGCTAAATAGCGAATTTTCTCTAGTTTTTCAGATCGAACTTCAGCATCAACAGGAGCATTAGCAGATTCTTTCCAGTTAATCGCTACGGTAATAAGATAGGTCTGTAATAATAAATGACCGAGTTTTTTAGCTTTAGTGGCCAAGTAACTGGAGTTATAGTCAGTAGCCTCAATTAACAGAGGTAGGCGATCGACAATTTCTAGACCATAACCTTTTAAGCCAGCTATTTTACGGGGATTATTAGTAATCAGACGAATTTCTTTAATACCCAAGTCATTAAGAATCTGCGCTCCCATACCGTAATCTCGCAAATCGGCAGGAAAACCCAATCTTTCGTTGGCTTCTACTGTATCCAAACCCATATCTTGTAGGGTATAGGCTTTTAGTTTATTAACCAAACCAATCCCTCTACCTTCTTGACGCAGATAGACCACTACTCCCAAACCATGAGCCTCAATCATCTTCAAAGCAGCCTGTAGCTGCATCCGACAGTCACAGCGCATCGAACCTAAAGAATCCCCCGTAAGGCATTCTGAGTGCATTCTAACCATAGCTGGTTTGGTACTGAGATCTCTGACATCTCCTTTGACAATCGCTAAATGTTCTGTATTATCTAAACTATTGCGATAGGCATGGATTTTAAAGTCCCCGAACTGACTGGGAAACTCGCAAACAGTTTCGCGATAAACAAAACCATCGTGTTTGAGGCGATAGCCGATAAGATCGGCGATACTAATTAATTTTAGATCGTGTTCTTTAGCGTATTTTACCAACTGGGGAAGTCGCGCCATTGACCCATCGGGATTTTGAATTTCACAGATTACCCCTGCAGGATATAGCCCTGCTAGTCGAGAGAGATCCACTGCTGCTTCGGTGTGTCCTGCTCGTTTGAGTACGCCACCAACCCTAGCTCGGAGGGGAAAAATATGCCCAGGGCGTACCAGATCGTCGGGGATACTGGCAGGATTAATCGCCACCTGAATGGTGCGGGCGCGGTCTTCTGCAGAGATTCCTGTAGTTACTCCCAACTTAGGGGACGCATCAATACTAACGGTAAAGGCGGTTTGATTGCGATCGGTGTTTTTCGTCACCATCAAGGGTAGATCTAGGGCATCCAAGCGATCGCCTGTCATTGCCAAACAAATTAAACCCCTAGCTTCTACTGCCATGAAGTTAATCATGCTAGGAGTAGCAAACTGAGCAGCGCAAATGAGATCTCCTTCATTTTCGCGGTTTTCGTCGTCTACCACTACGATAGAACGTCCCGCTTTTATATCAGCTAAGGCTGAATCTATGGAATCAAAAGTAACAGTGTTATTGTCTTTCCGCGTTTCCACTACACAAATCTTAATTGGAGTAAAGTACTCGGAAATTGTTCGGAGTACATAAACAATTGTAACTTTTTTCAGGGATGCCTAGAAGGGATCGCAATTATCCTTCAATAAGAACCCAGGCGAATAATTATTTTCCTGGGTTCTATTATTTAAATTTATTTATTTTTAACAAATATAATTTGTCTAAGTAACAAGATCGGCGATCGCCTTTGCTCCAATCGTTTTCAAACAAGCTGATTTTCTTGACGCAGATATGCTTCAACAAAAGGATTGAGATTACCGTCCATTACATCATTAACGTCGGTAGTTTCAACTTCTGTCCGCAGATCCTTGACCATTTGATAGGGATGAAAAACATAATTGCGAATTTGATTGCCCCAGGCAGCTTCTACCATATCGCCACGAATTTCGGCAATTTCTTGCGCTCGTTGTTCTTCGGCAATAATTAGTAATTTTGCTTTGAGTAAAGCCATGGCTCGTTCTTTATTTTGCAATTGCGATCGCTCTTCGGTGCAGCGTACCGCTATTTTGGTTGGTAGATGAACGATTTGCACCGCAGTTTCTACTTTATTAACGTTTTGTCCCCCCGCCCCACCAGAGCGAGAAGTTTTTATTTCTAAATCTTTATCGGGAATTTCTAGATTAATTTCCTCATCTCCCAAATTAGGCATCACTTCCACCCCCGCAAAACTTGTTTGTCGCTTGCCATTAGCATTAAAAGGGGAAATCCTGACCAAACGATGAGTGCCTTTTTCTCCTTTGAGATAGCCATAGGCATAACGCCCATCGATTTCTAGGGTAGCGGATTTGATTCCTGCTTCATCTCCTGCTGAGGACTCAGCAAGACGTACTTTGTAACCTTCTTTTTCGCTCCAGCGACTGTACATCCGCAGCAGCATCTCCGCCCAATCTTGAGCGTCTGTACCTCCTGCCCCTGCATTAATAGTTAGCACTGCACCTTTAGTATCGTAAGTGCCAGATAAAAGCTGCTGCAAATCCCATAGTTCTAACTCTTTGGTTAATCGATCCAAATTATTTTGGGCTTCAGTCTCTAATGCGGAATCCGATTCTAATTCCAGTAATTCGGCGATCGCTTTAGTATCTTCTAAAGTTTTGTTCCAAGTCTGATACTGCTCCAAATTAGACTTAAGATCGTTCAATTCTTGTAAAACTTGTTGGGCAGTGGCTCGATTGTCCCAAAATTCTGGCTGTGCTGCGCTTTGCTCCAAGTCTTGTATTTTGGCGACTAGGGCTGGTGGGTCAAAGATACTCCTGAGCTTTACTCAGGTGCGAAGTAATGGTTTCAATGTTGCGTTTTAATTCTGATACTTCCATAAAAGGAATAATTTATTTTTGGTTGATTGCTGATTATTCATTATTAATGATTCAATCTTAATTATCAATCGCTGCAATATATTGACTTTCCAATAAAAAAGCTCCCCCAGGAAACCGAATACCCCAGTAACCACCAGGACGACGATCCATGATTGTGCCATGTTCGCCAATGCTGAGAAGACTGGGAGGGCGTAACATGGGCATAGGTTCTGCAGTTTTAATATAAGCAGGAAGGGCAACTATTTTAATGCGATCGCCTACCTTAAATGTTGTTGATTCTGACATAAATATGCTTAATGTGGGTTAGCTTCGTTAAAAATTTATTGGTTCGTAGCTTTTAGCTCTTAGCCTTTGTCAGTAATAATTGAGAGTTGAACTAGGACAGTTGTGATGGCTTGATTTTATAGGGAATTTCTTCTACGGGTAAAGAATCTCCATCCAAATTATCGTAAGTCAATACCAGTCGTTTTTCTCCTGCATACTTAACCAACTTACCACTGTATAAACTAGCCTTAGTCCCCAAACTTTGTATCCTCACCTTGCCATTAAACACCGTTGCTCTTGCCAAATAAATTACTAGATCGTCTCGCGAAGGGCGATTGACTGTAGTACTAGCAGTCAGATGAGCCAAACCCCGTTCGTCTATCTCTTGAGTCATTGCCATAGCTGTATTGCGAATACCTCTAATGGCTACGATGGCAGCAGCTACCGCCATGGTGATATCTGTGCCGTCTTCAGTCAAGATCTGATTAGTAGAAAGATATTGAAAGTTAGTTTCCCCCAGATCGTCTCGGATGCGACGATGAATCATATTGTGGGGACGATAATCAGATAAAGCCCCTACAATTGCACCACAGGCATGACGGGGTTCGCGCCAAGGAGATTCGCGGGTTTTGCCATAGATGCGTCGATCGCCTTCTTCAAGTCTTCCTACATGAGTTTTGAGGTCGCAAGAAACCAAAACCATGGACTGGGAATTACCTTCATAAAGCCTTCTGCGTAGAGGCTCGTCCATTTGGTGGGCTACGGTAACATGAGCTAAAGTTGCCCCATTATCCGTACCGCCCCCTGCAGGGAAAAATGCCTCTAGTTTTAGTTCGCCAATTTCCGAGAGGGTAGCAAAGCGCGATGCTACCACGTCTCGATAGCGTTTGGTGACTTCCCCCTGGTGAATGCGATCGCCACAGTTGGTATATGCCAAAGTGGTCACTACGCTAGGCAGACTAAGATCTGCCCCACAGACGCGCCTATCCGTAGGGCTAGCAGCAGCAAGCTGCAGTTCGTCCCGTAACAGTTGCAAACCATTAATCAAGGCATAGCGATCGCTGACTATTTCATTGAGATAGTTATGATAAGCATTTCTTTCCATACCAAAACTAGCTGGTAGTTGCCAAAAGCGATCGATTCGTTTTTGGGCAGATTTCGCATCAAAGGGGACGGTCATTATTTTGCTATTAACTATTTATCTTGAATTTAAGATAGTCCCCGTAGTTGAGTAGTGACAACTTTTAATTTTAGAGTGCGATCGCCTCGTTTGACGGTAAAGTTAAGACTTTGGTTGAGACCGCTGCGATCGACAAAAGATTGTAATTGACCAGCCTCAGTAATAGATTGCCCGTCGATGGCGGTAATGACATCTCCAATACGTAAACCAGCAGCTTCGGCTGGGGTGTTGGGTAAAACTCTAACTACTAATACTCCATCAACTTCGGGAATAATAAAAGGCGAATTGGGATTTTGATTGCTTCTGCGGGCAAATTCTGGAGTAAGAGTCCGCATCTGTACCCCAATATAAGGGTGGGGGACTTGTTTGCCCGCAGCCAAAGTACTGGTTATGGATTTAGCTTTATCGATGGGTATAGCAAAACCAATACCGTTAGCATCGGGGCGAATGGCGGTATTAATGCCAATTACTTCCCCTCGTTGATTGAGTAATGGGCCACCAGAGTTACCTGGGTTAATTGCTGCATCAGTTTGTAAAAAGTCAATTCGTTTATCGGGGATGCCTACTTGAGCAGAAGAACGAGTTAGAGTACTAATAATACCTAAAGTAACAGTGTTATTTAAACCTACGGGATTGCCCACAGCGATTGCCCAATCTCCAACCTGGATATCTCCAGAGTTGCCTAACGGTGCAATGGGAAGATCCACACCCTTGGGGTCTATTTTTATCACTGCCAAATCGGTAACTTCATCCGAACCTTTAACCACCCCTTCAAATTCTCGACCATCTTTGAGGGTGACTGTAACGCGATCTGCACCACTAACTACGTGAGCGTTAGTAAATATGATGCCGTTTTTTTGGGTAATAAATCCCGATCCTTGACCGCGAACTTGTCTTTCTCTGGGTATTTGCTGACCAAAGCGATCGCCAAAAAACTCACGAAAAAAAGGATCTTCAAAAAAAGGTTCTGCCCTAGTAGCAACGGTTTTCTCAGTATCTATACGGACTACTGCAGGGCCAGTTTGAGCTACCGCTGCTGCTACAAAACTACCAGAGTTACTAGCGACGGGAGCCTGTGCTTGAATTTGGGGCTGTTCGAGAGTAATAGGATTATCTTTATAGTTAACTTTAGAGTCTGGTGGCAATATATCTGCATTAGAAGACATCACTCTAATACTGCTAAAAGTCAAAACGACTCCTAAAAAAAGTGCTATTCCGTGGCTAGCCACTTTACCTAGAAATCTTGATTTCTTCATTATTATTCAGCTTTAATTGCTTAACTAATCGTACCTTTCAATAATAGCTTGACTGGATATTACGTATTACGAGAACTCTTTACCAAGGCTTCGCCCCAGAAGGCTAACTGCCGATCCCCTCAATCGTGTATGCTTCGGTCAAAGAGTTGAATGATAAATAAATGTCCATAGAAACAGATAAAATTCAGGTTGGCGATTTTGAGTGGTTTTATCGCCATACAGATATAGATAGCGAACGCACTCCCGTAGTTTTTTTGCATGGTTTACCCTCTCATAGTTATACCTGGCAAAAAACTATGACCCTGCTAGCAGACGAACAAATACCCTCTATTGCTCCCGATTGGTTGGGTTGTGGTTTTTCTGACAAACCCAGTCCTAAAAAGTTTGCTTATACTCCCGAAGCGTTCATTTCCGCTTTGGGTGAATTGATTACAGCCCTCAAATTAGAAAAATTTTACCTAGTCATCCAGGGTTTTCTAGGCTCGGTAGGAGTGCAGTATGCTTTACAAAATCCCGAACAGATTGAAGGCTTAATCGTTCTCAACAGCCCAATTACTTCTACTGCCAAACTACCCTGGGCAATGAAGCAGATGACTTTTCCTTTGATGGGAGATATGATGACTCAAGATGTGCGACTCGTTTAGTGTAAAAGTACTATTTTTAGTATATAAGCACTAGCATGGTGTAACCAAATGTTAAGTAATTAACAATTCTTAACAGGTAAATTTGAACCATGACAACTAAATAACCTGTATAGGTGAGAATTACCTCTAAAAAGGATGCCAAATATTAATAAAAGCATAACAATTCAAGCCCTATCCTCTCGGTGTTGGGAGTGAAAGCATAACCCCTACTGTAGCGACTGGTCATCAATCGGTAAAGCGGGGTTAAACGGGGTAATAACTGGTAGTCTGAACTGGTTATCCTCTAGCAAGAATCCATGAGTAGAGCGTAACGCTCAAAGTACCGCAACTATCGTAATCATCAAACAGCCAAATCAGGTCTGATAGGCTGTAACCAAAAAGGTAAAACTGCAAAAAGGTCACTTCCTAATGTCTTGTTAAGAAGTACAACACTAACCGCAGTCGGTAGAGAGGTTAAGACACAAGTACCGTTAGGTAAAAACAGCTAAATCAGGTCTGAAAAGCTGTAGCCAAAAGGCAACATTGCACAAAGTTATCTCTATATGACTTGTATAGAAATACAACACTAACTGCAATCGGTATAAAGTCACACTCTAAAGATTCATATCAACAGATTATTTGGAACGAGGAAACCCTCTAGTAACACTTACTCACAAGGTCGAAAAGAGTAAAGTAGTCAACCAAGATGCAAAATCTCAGCAATGAGGTTACTAGAGGAATAGGATTGAGGAACAAGCC
>CAYXWE010000186.1:0-6917 GCA_964468145.1 uncultured Pleurocapsa sp. | reverse complement strand
TAAACTCTCGAACTATGTCTTAAAAGTTTTGGAATCGAGCAATTGTTCTTACTTACAGCTTATAGCGATATCCTATATCCTTTAAACTGAAGATTCTTGTTGTTGATAGAGATAACAATAGCGACCTTTGAGTGCCATCAATTCATCGTGCGTACCCCTCTCTACAATTGAACCAGCATCCATCATCACAATCGTATCTGCGTTTTTAATCGTACCGAGACGGTGAGTAATAAAGAAGACGGTGCGTCCTTTGAGAGATTCTTTCAAGTTACGAGATACTTCTTGTTCGGTAGAAAAATCCAAAGCACTGGTAGCTTCATCCAAAACCATCATTGCAGGAGCTTGCAAAATAGTACGAGCGATCGCAATCCGCTGTCTTTGTCCCCCAGATAATGCCGAACCTCGTTCCCCTACTCTGGTATTGTAACCATTAGGCAAAGTCATAATAAAGTCATGAGCAGCAGCAATCTGAGCAGCAGCAATAATCTCTTCTGTAGTAGCATCAGGATTAGTTAAAGCAATATTATCCAAGATTGTCCCTTCAAATAAAAGAGTTTCTTGGGGTACTACTCCAATTTGACGGCGTAAGGAATATAACTCCACGCGGTTGATATCGTAGCCATCGACTAGGATTCTACCTCCTTCTGGCTCATAAAGACGAGACAACAGCTTAGTCATTGTACTTTTTCCAGCACCACTTTCCCCAACAATCGCTACAAACGTACCTGGTTCAAACTCAGTGGTGACGTTTTTGAGCTGAAGCGGACCACTAGTTTTGAAACGGAAGGAGAGATTGTCGTATTTAACTCTACCTTTAATAGCGGGCATAGGAATATTATTGCGATCGGCTTCTCCTTCTTCAGGATTATCAACAATATCTGCCAGACGTTCGAGAGAAAGAGCCGTTTCTTGGAAGTTTTGCCATAGAGTTGCCAATCTCATAACGGGAGAAGTTACATAGCCACCAATAATTCGGAAAGCAATTAATTGACCCAAAGTTAATTTTCCTTCTAATACCAGGTATGCGCCCATCCCGATAATAACTACTCGCGATAACTTGTTGAGGAAGTCACTGGCTGATTTAGCTAAAGTCGAAGTAATTACGGTTTTAAAACCAGTAGAAATATAGCGGGCGTAACGCTCCTGCCATTTCCAACGCGATCGCAATTCAATATTCTGCGC
The DNA here is from genome assembly GCA_964468145.1 of uncultured Pleurocapsa sp. Classification (GTDB taxonomy): domain Bacteria; phylum Cyanobacteriota; class Cyanobacteriia; order Cyanobacteriales; family Xenococcaceae; genus Waterburya. Next base: position 5,735 of record CAYXWE010000186.1, on the reverse strand, counting down.
CTTGACTGTTTGAATACCCGTTAATACCTCTACTAAGTATGATTGTGTTTCAGCATTACGTTCCGCTTTAACCCTTAGTTGTCGGCGAATTGTGGGGGAGAAGATTAAAGTCAAGGCGATAAATACAGGAATAATCGCCAATGATACTGCCGTTAACAGAGGACTGTAGAGGAACATTACCACTACATAAATCACGGAAAAGATACAGTCCAAGACTACGGTTAAAGCCGTTCCTGTCAAAAACTGACGAATACGTTCTAGCTCGTTAACGCGAGTAGAAATTTCTCCTACAGGTCGTTTTTCAAAATAGCGTAACGGCAACCTCAACAAATGGTCGATAATCTCCGAACCTAAAGATAAATCGATGCGATTGGTAGTATCTACAAATAAATAAGTCCGTAGCGTAGTCAGCAGGGCTTCAAAAATATTGATAACCACCAAGAAGGTAACCAAATACCCTAGAGTGCTAGGACTATTTTGGCTAATTACTTTATCGATAATTACTTGAATCATCAACGGGTTTGCCAACTGGAATAGTTGAACAAAGAACGAAGCTACAAAAACTTCAATCAGAACCCGTTTGTATTTTTGTAGTGAGGGTAAAAACCAATTTAAACCAAATCTTTCTTGAGGAGTTTCTTTGGTTTTTTTGATTAATAAGACTTCCCCACCGTCGCCCCAGGTTTCAATAAAGTCTTCTGGTTTGTAGCGACGCACCCCCAGTTCGGGGACAGCAATGACTAATTCCGTTTCGCTAAACTCGTAAATAATTGCTAGTCCATCTTGCCAAGTTACCAAAGATGGCCCCTCCAAACGAGTAATTGCCTGGGCGGGAATATTAATTAACTGTGGATTGAGTCCCATCAATTCTGAAACCGCACCACACAGAGGTAAAGATAAAGCGGGAGTTCGTTCTAACTGTTCTGATAATACTCGTTTGATTACCTCTTTTCGGAAAGGCATTCCAAAATACTTGCTCAACATCTGAAAACAAGCTACTCCAGAATCTAGAGTAGTTTTTCCCTGGAAAAACGGATATTCTTTTTTCTCAGCAGCAACTGGTTCTTCTTCACCCTGAAAAGTATATCCTCCTTCTCCTAGCCCGTCTCCTTCATCAAAGTCAACGTCGTTGAAATCTAAATCGGGGGCAATTCCTGTAGTATCGAGTGCAAACAAAGAATTGTCATTGATAATTGTGCCAGCTTCTTCCCCCTCAAACCAATAAGCTTTGGGGATAGAAACCAAACGGGCTGGGCGATCGCCATTTACTGTAATTGTTTGACGATCTTTAGTTAGCTCAATTCGACTCCCAATAGGAAACTCCTCAATAGCACCACCACCACTAACCAACCAAACTAAACTAGGATCTCTTAGGGTTTTAGCTACTTCCGAACTCAGTTGATGCTCTCCAGGGGGCAAATAGTACGCCTCGGCAACATCAGTCATACGATTTGCCAGATCTGCTAGCTCCCAGTCTCCTTGAGCCTGCTGTTCTAGCTGAATCCCTAAAAGATCGAAGACTTCTACCTTAGCGGGTTTAAATTTATATTTAGCAGCTAGTTGGGGATACTCTTCTAGTAACTCCAGAAAATCCTCATTGTCCAAAGCCAGACAAATTACTTCAGTACTGGCCATCGCTGTCTCGCAAGGCAAGCCCCTAGCCAAATTGACCCAGCCAATTATTTGTCCTGGCTTGAGCTTATCCAGGGTAGTTGGCATTTTAGTACGCGGATCGTAGCCCAGTAATCTTACTTCTCCTTCTGAAATAATTGCTACCTGACCCTGCATTTTTTCTCGCATGATCATCACCTTTCCCACCCCAAAGCGCAACGGCTTCAATTTTGGGGCAATTTTGGCGATCGCTTCAGGAGCAAGCTGATTGAATTGTGGAACGAGAGAAAGAAACTGTTCGACAATCTTAGTAGTGTTAGTGTTGGTCATAAGTTGAATAGAGTTAGCTGGTAACTGGACTAGTTAAAAAAGATACTTTTTCTTTGGTTGTCTTGTTCAGCCATTCGCGAAATAGTTCGTCTAGCATTCTTTGTCGCATCGGTTCGTCCAACTTTGCTGAAAGATAATTTTCCAATCTGACAATCACAATCCACTCGCCTACTCTGGTTGGAGGAATCAGTTGACCGGGCTGACAGGTTGCTAGTATTTGAGCAATTTTGGGATGAGGCGCATTAATTTCAACTGGACCAATCAATCCCCCTGTCTGGGATTCAGTCCCTTGAGAATATTCCATTGCCAGCGCACTAAGAGTATTTTCATCATCTTTGATCCGAAAATACAGCTCTTGAGCTAGCTCTGGTTTCTCTACTCTGATTAAAGAATAAACAACGCGGTCTAACTGAGATTTACGCTTAATAAAATAAGCGTCAACGCGATCGCTCCAGGTTTCTTCTTTATAACGCTCTAACCTCAGTCTTTTGGTAATCAAATTTTGCAGTTGTTCTCGGTTCATACCCTGTTTATCTAACCAAGCCTTAACCTCTGCATCCGAGCCAAGTTTGTTTTGTTGGCAAAATTGATTATAACTTGCTGTATTTTCCTCTTCGCTACATTTGACTTCAGATATTGCTCGATCTATTAAAATTTCTTGGGCTAGCTTGGGTAGCATTTGGTACTGAGTTAGCAGAGGAACTAAATCCTCTGCAGTATATACTTGATTGTCTACTTCTAAAACTACACTCATATTTTTTGAGATAGACGAAAATTACGCCGATATACACAAATAATTACAATTAAGCTGTTATTACTTATAGCTCTAAACTAAATTTTCCTTTAATAACTTTTTGGTTTGACCTCGTCAAACCATGCTGTTGTCAATCTTAATATCTTAATTTTTGCTATCTTAACTTAACTCACTTTAGCCAGAATGACACAGCAATTATGGTTTGTCGCCAATTCTGAAATTAATCTTGAGTCAGTAGCACTACTGCATAAGCACAGATACCTTCTTCTCTACCTACCGGGCCTAACTGCTCGTTAGTTGTTGCTTTAATACTTACCCGTTCGAGATCGATGTTTAATATTTTGGCTACTTCAGTTCGCATAGATTTAAGATGAGGCTTTAATTTTGGCCGTTCGGCAACCACTGTAGAGTCGATGTTTCCAATATCCCATCCTTGAGAACGCACAATTTTAATTACCTGTTCCATCAGCACCATACTATTTGCGCCTTTCCACTGAGGATCGCTGGGAGGAAAATAATGTCCGATATCCCCCATTCCTAAAGCTCCTAATAAGGCATCCATAATTGCATGGGTCAAGACATCAGCATCACTGTGTCCCAATAATCCCATGGAGTGAGGTATTTCTACTCCGCCCAAAATCAAAGGTCTGTCGTTGACTAACTTATGAATATCGTAACCATTGCCAATACGAATGTTCATTGTTTGAATGAATTATCCTAGATTAGTTATCTATATTATTTAGTGTTGGAGTGTGACAAAAATGTTTAACCGTCTTCGTGCAGCATCCAAACCTGCAGTTATTGCTAGTATTGCCACTGCTTGTGTGGCAACTATAGGCACTACCCCTGCTTCTGGTCAAATTTTACCTGAAGTCTGGGCTACTGTTGGCTCGGTAGACGATCTAGTCAGCTATGGTGCAGGAATCAGATTTGCAGGAACGGCACTGGAAGTGGGTACAGGGGAAGAAGGAGCTACAGGAGCTGATTTTTTGACTTTTGTTCCCCTACCCGTGGTTTCTCCTTATGTGGGAATAGGTTACTACACGGGAGATGAAAATATTGCTTATTCTGGTGGCGTACACATTAGTGCAGGAAAATTCCTCATGATTGGTGGTGGCTATCATTCGGTTAGGGGAATTAACGGTAAATTAGGATTTAAATTTTAATTAAAAGCTATTGGCTATTGGCTGATATCTATATCTATTGGCTAATAGCTATTGTCAGCTTTTTGACAGCTAAACAAGTGGCACTTTTTCGCTCCGATCGCGTCTCGTAATTTGGTAAATTGGCTGAAAATAAGATTTAGTTAATACCGAATTATTTATTATTTGAGGAAAATTAATAGCTATGTTTTTTAATAAGTCATTATTTAAACCACTGTTGAGCTTAGCAGCAGTAGCTAGCTGTACTTTGGTCGGTCTGCAGACTATTGTGGTAGCCCAAGGGACACCAGGACTAGTGATTTTTGGCGATCGCGAGGTCGATATTTTAAATTATTATCTTGATTTTGGAGGAATTGCCAAGCAACGCGATCGCTATCGCCTCCGCATACCTAAAAAGAAGTTGGCTAACGGTGCAACCCAATTTGTAATTTCCTATCCCGATTATTTTGATGGTAAATTCGATACTGACAAAATCGAAGTCAGAGTAGATAACGATAAGAAAAAATCTCTACCCCTCAAAGATGTGGTTTGGGATGAAGAAAACCGCTTTATTCAAATCGATCTGGCTCAACCCTATCAAGGAGAAAAGAAAGTAGAAATCGTTTTATCCAACACCAGAAATCCCGATGTTGGTACGTATTATTTTTACGCTCAGGTTACCCCTGCAGTCAATGCACCAGTTCCCGATCGAATAGGTGCGTGGGTGGTGAGTATCGATCCATAATTTTGTAGTAAAATTATAGATTGTGACTTTTGTCAACACTCGCGCGTTCCCTAGCAGATTGAAAATCTGTGGGGTCGCTCGTCAACAATTGCCATCAAAACTATAGAGGATCTAACAAATGACTCAGCGTACTTTAGGCGGAACTAACCGCAAACAAAAAAGAAAATCGGGTTTTCGCGCTCGGATGCGTACCAGCAATGGAAAAAGAACCATTGCAGCCCGTCGTAAGAAAGGCCGTCATCGCCTTGCTGTTTAATTAATGTGGGGTTACCAAAAGCCCATCGGCTAAAAAATAGACAAGACTACAGGGCTGTTTACAGACGGGGAATTCGTCGTTACAGTCCTTACATCACTTTAATCGCCCTTCTAGAACAAGATCTTTTGGGTACTGCTCCACCCACAATGTTTGGCATTTCAATCAGCAAAAAAGTTAGTAAAAAAGCAGTGGTTCGCAATCGTATAAAAAGGCAAATAAAAGGAGCTATTCGAGCGAATTTAAAATCGATTGAGCCTGGTTGGAAAATAGTAATTGTGGTCAAACCCAAAGCAATTGAATGCAAATATGAACATTTTTTGCGAGAATTAGAAGAGTTATTTAAACAAACAAAAATAATCAATGGGTATTAAAGAAGAAGTTTATTACGAAGGCGGTCCTCATGTAGGGGATTTAATTTTTAATATATTATTGGCGTTCACAGTAATCTGTATTCCTTTAACAGTAGGAGCAATTGTTAGAGCCTTATGGCTGCGCTATCGCATTACTAATCGTCGGATTTCGGTCATCGGTGGTTGGATGGGCAGACAACGTACTGACATTATTTATTCAGAGGTAGTCAAAATCGTTAAAGTACCTAGAGGGGTAGGTCTCTGGGGAGACTTAGTAGTTACCCTGAGAGATAAAAGCCGTTTAGAAATGCGTGCAGTACCTCAGTTTAGAGAAATTTACGACTACATCTCAGAAAAAGCAGCAGATAAAACAGGCAGATCTGTTGAAGCAATTAGAGTAAACTAACTCCAATTAAACCTACAATCCAGTTTAGATCGGTTTTCCCCCACAGGCGATCGGCTAAACTGGACTAAAAATATATATAGTTATTCCGTAAAGGCTGGACAGATTAAAAAATGGATTTTGGTATCGGCTTTCTTTCAAACA
>CAYXWE010000185.1:0-6927 GCA_964468145.1 uncultured Pleurocapsa sp. | reverse complement strand
CAGAGAGGTTATTATCCACTGTAACCACCGTCCAGCGATCGCGCAAAACTCTAGTGTGTTTTGTCCCGGCATTGATTATGGGTTCGATCGCCAAAGTCATTCCCGCTTTTAGTTTAACGTTGGGCATCCATTTGGTACGAAAGTTGAATACTGATGGTGCTTCATGAAGATTTCTACCCACACCATGTCCCGTATATTGCTCCACTACACTATAACCGTTGGCTTTTACATGGTCTTCTACTGCACCTGCAATATCCATTAGGTGATTGCCAGCCTTTACCTGTTCGATACCTTTATATAAGGCTTCTTCGGCTACTTCGATTAATTTATCTGCTTCTTTTGATACTTTATTTCCCACGGGTATGGTAATGCAAGAGTCACCGTGAAACCCTTGGCAGAAAGCACCAGTGTCTATCTTTAGCACATCACCACGACGCAAAACTTTTTTGGGGTTGGGGATACCGTGTACCACTTCATTATTAACGCTGGCGCAAATTGAAGCGGGGAAACCATAGTAACCTTTGAAGCTAGGAGTCGCTCCCATTTCTCGGATACGCTGTTCAGCATATTCATCCAAATCTGCTGTCGTCATACCTGGTTTGGTTATTTCGGTAATTTCCTTGAGTACTGTCGCCACAATCCTAGAAGAACGGCGCATTTTCTCAATTTCTGGCGCAGATTTGATACTAATGCCACGAGGATTACGATTTAATGCAGGGAGTCCATTACCCGTATCTGTATCTGATTTCTTTTGAGATTTGGGAAAAAATAAATCAGTAATTATGTTCATTATGAATAAAGTTTTTTATAGATCTTTAATGAGTATATCGCCAAAGTTAAATTACAATTCATACCATTTCTACACGTCAGTTATATAGATCTTATAGGCAGCATAAACACCTTGAACGTTGTACCAATTTAGAAAAATACGTGCTACCTGTTCGGCTAACTGAGGTTGGTTGCGATCGATTAACCACTGCATGACTGGCTTTAGGCTACGTTCGTTTAGTTTTCCCCCAACAGATAAGACACCCCACAAGATACGGTGCAACAATGTCATTTGAATCATCATTTTCACATCAAAGGTAGGATGTTTGTTATAGAACACCACCCCCATTTTGCCTCTTTCTATTTCTTGGTTTATCATTCGTGGAATCTGCTCTAAACCGAAGGCTGGATGCCAATGATAACCCATTGCTGCGGGACACTTAATTAACTTAAGTCCCAGTTTTTTTAGCCTTACTCCTAATTCTAAATCTTCCCAACCATAGAGTTGAAAACCCGTATCGAATAAGCCAGCTTCTATTAACCATTTGCGAGCGATCGCAACATTTCCTGTCGCAAAGTAGGCAGCGGAAAAATCGGTTATTTTGTAAGGTTCAGAAGTGGGATTTTCAAAGTTATTAGTATTAATTACTGCACCATAAGTGAAGAGGCGATCGCTTTTTAAATCTTCCGCTCCTTTTACCAAAGCATCCCCATGACATTGGAGAAAAGTTTTAGTAACTACCAAGTCACTATCAATAAAAATTATGGTGTCTCCTTTGGCATTTCGTACCCCCAAGTTTCTGGCTACTGCTGCTCCCTGATGATTTTGCTGAAATACTCTTACATGAGGTAATTGAGTTTTGTTTTTTGTTAGCCAAGCCAAGGTTTCATCAGTTGAACCATCATCAACTAATACTATTTCATAACCATCAATTTTATCGTCGGTTAGTTCTTGCTGTTCTAAAGCAGCAATACTTTTCTGGAGAATTGGTAGTCGATTGTAGGTAGGAATAACGACACTAATATACATTTACTGTATTTACTTACTGTATTTGTAGAGTTTGCTAGTCAGTTGGAGAAAGAGTTTGTATTAATTTTTACAGATAATTGGGGAATTATAAATGTGGATCGCCTGGGTATCTTGTAACGACTCAGAAGCAGTAAGACAACAAAAATCATCACCTAAATTTAAAATAATAGTGAACATCAATTCCCCTTATAAGACAAGTCTACTTTTCAAAACCTTAGGATTTTTAGGTGGATACGCGCTGTTTCTGATGCTAACTATTTCAGGTGGTGTTTATTATATTTTCCATAGTTTAGAAAAGATTCATCAATCTACCCTTGAGTTTGATGAACTAAGTCTAGAAGTAGAAACCCTCAATCAATATTTTAATCGTCAGGCAAAAGATCGCAAAAACTTGCTTTTGCGGGGACACAATGAAGCAGATCTACAAAAATATAGCGATCGCGTTGACGATATGACGGAAAAAATATATCAGCAATTAGATAAAATTGCCCAAAACCCTCTATCAAAAGCATATAAGTCCGATCTAGAGTTTTTCTCTATCAAATATGGAAGATTGATCTGGATCTACGATCTTAGTCATCAAATCTTTCAAACTACCCAAGATTATCAAAGAAGCGATCGCTTTGTTCGAGGATATGGACAACAAGTAGGACAAGAGTTGTTTGATATAACTCAGCAAATTAGTCAAGATCGACAAAAACTATTAGAAGAAAATCAAAACAATATTAAAGACTTTTTGATTGTTAGCATGGGGGGATTATTATTAATCATCTCAATTTATTCGGGAATTTTATTCTATGTAATTATCGATCCTATTCGTCGCATTGTTCGCTTTACTAATTTTTTGGTAGAAAATCATCGCTCCCGTCAAAATAACCAATCTGTTGACGATTCTAGCTATCGGATTTATCAAGCCAAACAAAAAGACGATGAAATTGGCTATACAATCAATACCTACGCTGTTTTGACCAATTCGATTTTAGAATACAGCCGTACTTTAGAACAGAAAGTTGAAGCTCGCACCTCAGAATTAGCAGCAGCGAAAAAAGCAGCAGAAGTAGCCAACAAAGCCAAAAGTAGTTTTTTGGCAAATATGAGTCATGAACTACGTACTCCCCTTAACGCGATTCTAGGTTTTACTCAGTTATTGCAGCACGATCCATCTTTGGCACAATCCCAGATCGATAAATTGACAATTATCAATCGCAGCGGAGAACACCTACTGGCTTTAATTAACGATGTTTTAGATTTAGCAAAAATTGAAGCTGGTAAAATCGAACTAAATTCCTGTGACTTTGAATTAAGACAATTGTTAAAAACAATCGAAGATATGCTGCGATTCAAAGCGCAAACTAAAGGTTTGAGTCTTGTTTGGGAATGCGATGACGATGTTCCTCAATACGTTAATACAGACGAACGCAAATTAAGACAGATATTAATTAATTTACTCAATAATGCCCTCAAGTTTACTACTGAGGGTGGAGTTACGGTAAGAGTTAAATGCGATCGTCATAACCACAATCGTTTAATCTTTGAAGTCGAAGATACTGGTGCGGGTATTGCACCATCAGAACTAGATTCTGTGTTTGAAGCTTTTTCTCAAACCAAAACTGGCAGAAACTCAGAAGAAGGAACTGGTTTGGGTTTATCGATTAGTCGTAGGTTTATCCAACTGATGCAGGGAGATATTCAGGTTAGCAGTCAGTTAGGCAAAGGAACAATATTTTCATTTGATATTGTGACTTCCCAAGGCAGTCAATTCCTACTCAAATCAGAACAATCGCACTGCCAAGGGAGTAAAAAAGTTATCGGTTTGCAACCCAACCAACCTGACTATCGTATTTTAGTTGTAGATGATAATCAAACAAATCGTATTTTAGTTTTCCAACTATTAGAATCTATCGGCTTCGAAGTACGAGAAGCTTGTAATGGGGAAGAAGCGATCGCAATTTGGCGCAATTGGCAGCCCCACCTCATTTTTATGGATATGAATATGCCTGTTATGGATGGCTATCAAAGCAGCAAAACTATCAAATCTTTGGATCGAGAACTAAATAACGACAATACAATTATCATTGCTCTAACTGCCAGTGTTTTAGAATCAGAATTTTCTTTAATTGCTAGTTCTGATTGTGATGATTTTATACGAAAACCTTTTAATATTTCTGAATTATTAACCAGATTAGCCAAACATCTCCCAGTTGAATATCTTTACCAAGAATCCAATTCCATCGATACCCCTAAAGCTTCTGTGAATGCTGCGACTGCTATAGAGCTTACTCCTGATAACTTACAAGTTATGTCTTCTGATTGGATACAACAACTATATCAGGCTGCTACTACAGCAGATTATGAGCTTTTGCAAGATTTAATTCAAGACATAGACGAACCATACCAAGAGATTGCAACTGAGTTAGATAATTGGTTACAAAAATTTCGTATAGATAAAATTGCCGATCTCGCCGAAGCAGCAATACCCAAGCAATAATCGATTGTTGGTTCAATCAATTAAGATACTCGATCTATCTTTTCTAAAAGGAGTTGAATTGTATCTAGATCTTCATTTTCAGGAGCAATTTTCAGAAAATACTCTAAGTCCACTGCTGCTTCTTGCCAACGGTTTGTTTGATAATAAAGCAAACCGCGATCGCGTATTTGGGCAGCATTATCAGGAAATAGTTTAATTATCCCGCTCATGGTAGCAATGGCTTTAGTTATTTGTCGATCGTGCAGATATACAAACTTGAGGTTGTTGAGCATTCTTGCCAAGATTTGTTTTTTATTTACTGGTGCTAGCCATGCAGGATCTAGCTCTACTGGTTGCTGATAAATTCTACTCAGCTTTTCTTGACAGTCTTGCTCGAATAAAATTTCTCCGCGATTAAAAGCATCGACGTAAATTCCCGCATCTTCAAAATCAGGACGAATTAAGAAATGCCCTGGCAGACCAATCCCCACCATCGGAAAGTCCAAACGTTGAGCTATGGCTAAATAAATAACCGATAAACTAATGGGGATACCAACGCGACGTTCGATTACTCGATTTAAAAAACTGTTGTCGGGGTTGTAATAATCTTCATTGTTGCCTTGAAACCCATAACCATCAAACAATTCAAAATTGATCGCTTTAATTATTTTTAGGGGATATGCTGTGCTAGATAGCTGCGAGCCGATCTCGATGGCGATCGCATCTAAAGCATTTAGATAATTCTGAATCTCTAAATTTGGATATTCTGCTTTGGCATAACATAGAGAGGCAGTTGCTAAATCTATTTGCTCCTCTGGACGAGCGATTTCTTGATAAAAATCATGCCACAACAATTGATTATCCATTGTTTATAATTTGGTTTTGATATCTGCATTGGCATCATCTTAATATTTTTAGGTAGTTTATTATGTATTTTTACCGAATCAAAATCTAAATGTAAACTTTTTATCTTAATTAGAGCATATTATCAATTAAAAAAAATCCCACACAACAATAGAATGTAGTGCAGGAGTTTAAAAATTAAGTTATGAGTTTTGCCTAATGTATGTCTGGAAAATTTGTCATTTTTTTGTTAGTTAATAAATTAAATTCCTAGGGAATTTGAGGTGCGGTAAGTACGATCTCATTGTTTAAAGGTAAACTAGAAATAAAGCCATAACTATTACTAGATTCTCTCTCCCGAACAATTACTGGTAAAGCAGCGCGAGCTTTAGAAGCAATTTCTGTAGTTTTAATATCGTAGGTGGTAGTAGCCAACTTGGGATACAAACCAATGCCAATTACAGGCAACAATAAACAGGTGGCAATAAATATCTCACGGGGTTGAGCGTCCATTTGGAAATCATCAAGATTGAGCTTGAGATTCTTTTCTCCGTAAAACACTTCCCGTAGCATCGACAAAAGATAAATAGGAGTCAGAATCAAACCCACCGCAGTCAAAAATACAATCCCTACTTTGAAAGTTTGACCGTAGACATCGCTGGTAGCAATTCCTAAAAAGATAGTTAATTCTCCCACAAAGCCACTCATACCAGGTAAAGCCAAGGAAGCCATCGCACCTGTGGTAAACATAGCGAAGGTTTTGGGCATGGTTTGTGCCATACCGCCCATCTCATCTAGCATCAACGTATGAGTGCGATCGTAAGTCGTACCAGACAAGAAGAATAAAGCAGCAGCAATTAAGCCGTGAGATAACATCTGTAGCATTGCTCCATTTAGACCTAAATCTGTAAAAGAAGCGATACCAATGAGAACAAAGCCCATGTGAGAAATCGAAGAAGAAGCTAGGCGACGTTTTAGGTTAGTTTGTCCGAAGGCGGTGAATGCACCGTAAACAATATTAATTACACCCAAAATTACTAACAGAGGTGCAAACTTGATGTGAGCATGGGGTAAAACTTCGATATTAAGACGAATCAAACCATAGCCACCCATTTTTAGCAGTACTCCTGCCAATATCATTGATATCGGTGCAGAAGCTTGACTATGAGCGTCAGGTAACCAGGTGTGCAGGGGGAAAATTGGCAGTTTAACGCCAAAGGCAATTAAAAATCCGACGTAGGCTAATAATTCTAGGGATAAAGGATATTCTTTTAGCCCCAATTCTGCAATATTAAAGGTGACAGTATCGCCATAAAAAGCTAAAGCTAAACCTGCAACTAATATAAAGATAGATGCTAAGGCTGTGTATAAAATAAATTTGGTAGCAGCGTAAAGACGTTTCTTACCGCCCCAAATTGAGATAAGCAGATAGACAGGTACTAATTCGATTTCCCACATCAGGAAGAATAGTAACAAGTCTTGGGCTGCAAATACGCCAATTTGCGCGCTGTATAAAACTAGAACTGAAAAATAATATAGTTTGGGCTTATGATCTACTTTCCACGATGCCAAAATCGCCAGGGTTGTAATCAAACCCGATAGCAAGATCAAAGGCATGGAAAGCCCATCGACTGCTACCGACCAATTTAATCCCAATTGGGGAATCCAAGAATAAGTTTCTTCTAGCTGAAACTTGGTATTACTAAGGCTGTAATTTTGCCAGAACCCATAAACCATTTGGGTTAGGTTCGCTAATCCTACAAACAAAGCGTGCCACCGTACTGTTTTACCGTCTTTTTCTGGAATTAGGAGGATATCC
>CAYXWE010000184.1:5408-6984 GCA_964468145.1 uncultured Pleurocapsa sp. | reverse complement strand
TTATTAACTCTTTCTTTATAACTAATCCACTGCTTATTTAGCAACACCCGAAAATACTCGACTCCGGCACTACTTGGCTCGATTGCATCGAAAAACATTATGCTATTCCAAATCCCTGGAAATGCTTAAGCACTCCATTCGTCTTTTACTTTATTACTTGAGGTTCAAAAGTCTTCCTACTTTTATTTAAAACATTACAATTCAGCAACGCCATGAAGTACTAGTAGGACTAACAGAATGGAAACTTAGAAAAGCGATCGCATCTCTGTTAGAGAAAAATCTAATCAGAAGGGGGTAGTGTTGCAAAAGTGTTGAAATAACTAAATACTACTATATCCCTGGTTCAAGTTTTTGCAACACTACCATTTAAACGCCTAATCTTATGAGGATTAATCTGAAATTGAATTTTTGTTAGATTTCGTTTGCCAGCTAATTCTTGCGCTTCAACAATATATCCATCTTGGTTGAGTTGTTCGATAGTACGCCACAAAATCTTGTTGTTACGAGATTTATTACTACCTAGAAGATCTAAATTCTTGAATAAATAATTTTTAGATATCAACAAATACTGGCCGTCTTTTAATTTATCCCATTTCATTCTGCTGGCTATGTAAATAAGTAGCTTTGTTTTGTAATCACGTTTGGAATTTCCTCCCTGTTTTTCTTTTAAATTAATACTTCTGGAAAACAAAACATCTTGCTTTGGTCGCTCCGATTCTTCAAAGAATTCTAAAGCAACGGTATAGGCATCAGCTAACTCGTAAGTATAGTCGGCTGCTTTGGATAAAACGAAATTACGCGGAACTTTATCAATTTCATAATCGCGAATACGTAGAATACTTTTTACCGATACTTTTGCTCCCAAATGCTCGCCTTTATAGAGAGAACGAGCAAATACCAATTCCGTACGATGTAGAGCTACTAAATCTTGATTAAGTTGCGATCGCACGCGAGCGGTGAAACCCCCATCTTCAGTTCTTTTATATCCCAAACTGTCAAGCAAATCGTTAGATCGGAAAGAAACTAAAGAACCGTTACCTTGTATAGCTGCTTCTTTATATAGGTGCAAAATAATATTTACCTGTCGGGGATTTAAAAAAGTAAGCAGAGCTAGAAATAACCTTCTAATTCGGCAATCTTTAATTTTTTCTAGGGCTTTGTTGATTCCTATATCGTTACAGACGCTTAAATCTAGATTGCGATATTGAGCCTCTAATTCTTTCCATTCTGCTTGAGAAAGCTCATCTAGTGAAACGCGGCGAGTAACGGCCAATTCCCGTTCGTCTTCTGAATCAGCATTGACCTGCATTTCTAGATAATAATTGTTTTTATCTTTTCTCAAAATTGGCAATTGTACGTCAGGATTTCTCATAGAAGCAGAAGCTCTAGGCATAACCATCAAAAGCTGACCGTCTACAGGAAAAAAATCTTGAGCTATGGGTTCGTTCACTACTCTTACATCGTAGACTATTTATCTTTCACAAGGATAATAACTTTGTATTCTCTTTTCCCGTTATGAAAATTAGAAAAGAGCAAAAATTTACACAACTTAACTTTTACCTGTGAAGCTCCCGTA
>CAYXWE010000184.1:0-5308 GCA_964468145.1 uncultured Pleurocapsa sp. | reverse complement strand
TTTTACCTGTGAAGCTCCCGTATTTTTTTTCTGGCTACCTGTGAAGCTCCCGTACAGTTTTACCTGTGAAGCTCCCGTATTAGTACTTGCTTACTATTGAAATAGTATTTTTAGTGGTGTTAGGCTGCTATAGGAATAAATAAATTCTTACTCAGGAGGCTTTCAAAGAAAATCCACAAACTTCGAACGTTTGAATCAGAATATCTCTCTTTGACTCTGTGTTCGACTGTCAAATTCTCAAATTAAAAAAAGCTTAGACCCCATGCAGCAAACATGAACCTAAGCCCCTAGAGTGCTATTTCCCCGGCCAGGGAAACAAATGCACTTATTTAACATAATAGTTACTACTATTATATCTTCAATTTACGCAAATTGAAAAAAAAATATGGATATCAAATTTTATTTTTTGATATTCTTAGGGTCGTTTGTGCTGCAAGAAACATAGGTCGATAGCTCCAATTATTATTTGGATGTCTATAACTAATGACGCAACAATCAGATCCGCTAGCTAAAGTTCGTCTGTCAAATTCTAGTACCTTAATTAGAACAGCAGGTGAAAATTTACTTCCCAATCAACTAACACCAGCAGAATATCGCGAGCTTCATCAAGAAAGCGCGATTCATCCCGATCTAATCAAATTAAACTTCGTTCATCTTGAAGAACACGACGCATTAGATCGTCTGTTTATTTCCGAAAAACTACCAAGAACCAATGCTGGAACGGTTAGCGCAAGTCTTCTCAAACGCTATCGCCATGTAGAAGCTGGAGGTTGGTGGGTATCGGGAGTCAACGTCCTCAACGATTATGCTGACGACCTCTACGGACAGTTTAAACCTACAGAACCAAGACTCTCCGAAGATAAGGGAAAAGTCATTAAATATGAAGGACCTCCCAAATACCCTACAGGAATAATTGCTCTAAAAGTTTCATGGCAACTGTGGCAAGCGATCGCATCTAAACACAATCTTGAAATTAAAAATTTATCCAAATCAACATCATTCTGGGAATGGGTTGTCAATAATCCCGAAGTTCCCTTGATAATTACTGAAGGGGCCAAAAAAGCTGCTTGTTTGATTAGTGCGGGCTATCCTGCGATCGCTTTACCTGGAATTTTCAACGGTTATCGTCAACCTAAAGATGAGTTTGGACGCAAAATAGGATTGGCTAAACTAATTCCCCAACTTGAAGTATTTGCTCGATCTCGACGTAAAATCTATTTTGCTTTCGACAAAGATAATAAAGCTAAAACTATTGCTAATGTCCGTACTGCGATCTCCAGAACAGGAAAACTTTTTGCCAAAGCTGAAGCTGAAGTTAAAGTAATTCGCTGGCAAGAAAAAGCAAAAGGAGTTGACGATTTAATTGTTCGACACGGCGCAGAGGCTTTTCATAACGCTTTTAGTCAGGCATTATCTCTTGAGACTTGGTTAGTCCGCACCTCAGTTGGGTTAACTTACAAAGCCAATATTCGGGTCAATCGACGTTTTTTAGGAGAAGGCTTGGAAGCAGAGGGGCAGAGGAACAGGGGAGTAAGGGAGCAGGGGAGTAAGGGAGCAGGGGGGCAAGAGGCTATAGAAAAAGAACATACCAGCACCTCGATAATTCCCCATAACGCTAAACTTATCGGTATTAAATCCCCAAAAGGCACGGGAAAAACTCGCGTGCTGGAAGAAATCGTAGATGATGCCATCAAAAAAGGGAAATGGGTACTGCTATTGACTCACCGTATCCAACTTGGTGAAGCATTATGTCAAAGGGTAGGACTTCCATATCTAACAGAAATAAAAACAGTTGAATACGGATCTGTTCTTGGTTATGGACTTTGTATAGACTCTCTCCATCCGAATTCTGGAGCTAGATTTAATGCCGATAATTGGTCGGACGGGATAGTAATTATTGATGAAGCAGAACAAGTAATTTGGCATATGCTCAACTCCGCCACCTGTGCTGCGGAACGAGTATCCATTCTTGACCAGTTTAAAACCCTGATTCAAAACAATCTTTCTGGCGACGGTAAAGTATATCTTGCCGATGCAGATTTATCTGATGTGGCGATCAATTACATTCGCTCTTTAGCAGGCTTTCACGTAGATCCTTTTGTCATCGTCAATGATTGGCAACCACCTAAAGAGCAACGTTGGACTGTGCATAACTACGAGGACAAAAATCCTGCTCGTTTGATGAGAGATTTAGTCGGTCATATTGAAGCTGGCGGACGACCTTTTATTAGCTGTTCGGCGCAAAAACTAAAGTCTAAATACGGTACGCAAAACTTGGAATCCTATCTGAAACAGGAATTCCCCGATAAGAAAATCCTCCGTATAGATTCGCAAACCGTAGCAGATCCTTCCCACCCCGCCTATGGTTGTATTGCCCATCTCAACGAAATTCTTCCCGACTACGATATTGCGATCGCCTCTCCTTCGATTGAAACGGGAGTCAGTATTGAATGCGAGAACATCGATAAGTCCAATTCTGAAGTTTCTTTAGCCTTTCAATTATTACTTGGGGGCATCAATACCAACTTAGGCAAAGTCAAACAAATCCCTCACTTCGATTCCGTATGGGCGATCGCTCAAGGGGTACAGACAGCCGATTCCATTCGTCAGGCTTTAGCTCGCATCCGCGCTAATGTCCCCCGCTTTCTTTGGGCAGCCAAACGAGGTTTCCATAAGTGTATGGTAGGTAATGGTGCTACAGTTAAAAAGGCTTTGATTGCCAGCACGAGAAACAAAGCCAGTAAAAATATTCGCTTTCTTCAGACTGCTGATACCAATTTACGCGACCTCGACCTCGATACTAACTTCCAACCAGAATCTCTAAATACCTGGGCTAAAAGAGGCTGTTACATTAACCTGACGATGCAGAACTATCGTGTAGCTATTGTTGATGGCTTGGTTGGGGAGGGACATTTAATTACCTCCCCTCCCCAACCCAATCTAGAAGAGTCCAATCCTCCTAGTGAAGTTGAATCGCAATTAAAACAAGTAGCAGCTACTAAATATGAAGAAGATTGTATGGAAGTAGCCAATGCACCCATGCTAACTGATGCGGAATATCAAAAATTAAAAGATAAACGGGCCAAAACCAGACAAGAAATGTGGAGCGAGCGTAAAGTCACTCTGCAAAAACGCTATGGCAATGATGTCTTTGTTTCTCCCGAACTAGTTAAGAAAGATGATGAGGGATGGTACAGCAAAATCCTTTCTCACTATTACCTTACCGTCGGCAGACCCTACTTAATCGAACGCGATTCTAGACAGATACGAGCGTTCTCTGTCAATAATAAGAATCGCTTGTGGCTGCCAGATTTTAACCGCAGCTTATTATCTACATCACTGCGTCTGTTGGAGACATTAATCCTGGGCTTGCTCAAGACTGGAGTAGAGTATCGGGGTCGCGATCCAAATTTACAACTCATTGCCGAATTAGCTATAGCTAACAAAACCGAACTCAAAACCTTTCTTGGTTTGACAATAGTTGAATCGGATACTCCAATTAAAATAGTCCAGAAGTTATTGAGTTTACTGGGTTTAAAACTAACTTGTATTGGTCGTTTTGGCTCTAGGGAGAAAAGAGAGCGGGTATATGTCTTTGAACCAGTAAATGATGGTAGAGAAGAGATATTTGCCAGTTGGCTACAACGAGATATTACCTTTGCTCAAAATAGAGTAATGGAAAATTCTGACTCTATACTAGAAAAGCCAGACTTAATTTCCGTGTCCACTATAGGGAAAGATAATAATTCTTCCTCTGCTTTGACCACAAGAAAAGATGAAATAAATATAATTCAGCCTGGAGCAATAGTTAAATGGCTTAAAGCTAAAGGGGAATGGATTGTAGAGGCAACTACGGGAATGGTTGTTAAGATCAAAAATGCTCTAGGTAAAGAGAAGATAGTTCATTGTCAGGAATTAGGGTTCTATTACAAAAACTTTCAATAGACAGAAAAACTCTGTGAATAGCTGATTTTTTAGACAGTAATTCCGAAAAGAGAATGAATAAAATCTTTTTGTTCAAAAATATCTCCTTTAGATACATTTCAATCTGACTTTTGCGAATCATATTCATGATTCCGTATCCTCTTAGTGTTCGCCATGCTGTATGGAAATACTGAAAATATGATTTGTATTTAGCTAACTTTTTTAGAAATCTATGGTCTTGTTCGATGATATTATTCAAATATTTTTTTGGTCTTAGTTCACAGTTATTAGATAATAATCCTTCTTGTCTGAGTTCTTCAACAGCTATGGGATAAGCCGAATTTTTATCCACATTAATTACTCTGGGCTGTTTATTATGTCTAGCTTTTAATACTTTTTTAATAAATCTTTTCGCTGCTTGATGGTCTCTTTTAGAACTAAGCATTAAGTCTAAAGTATTTCCATTACTATCTACTGCTCGATATAAATATTTCCATTTTCCTTTAACTTTTATATAAGTTTCATCAACTCGCATTGAGTCATTAGTTGACTTGATATATTTTCTACTTCTTTTCTCGATTTTAGGTGCATAAATCATGACCCATCTGTAAATTGTGGTGTGGTCTACAGAAAGTCCTCTTTCCATCATTATTTCTTCCAAATTACGATAACTCAAATATGATGGCTAATCAGTCCAAAAACTCTCGAATCTAGAAGGATTTAGCTGAGTGTAGCGAACGGTATGCTGAATATTTCGGTGTCCCAAATAATCTTGAATTGCCCTAGTATCCTGCCCATTGATTGCCAGATAATAACCACAGGAATGACGTAGCTGATGGGGATGAACTCGACCTTCAATTCCTGCCAATCTTCCCGCCCTAGCAACAATATGACGAACCGAACGAGTAGACAAAGGTGCTTTACGCTCCGAAACAAAGACATACTGGGTATGGGGATAATCTCTTTTTAATTGTCTCAAAGCTCTTAACTCAGGAGAACGAAGAGGATGTACGCTATGATGACCGTGTTTGACTCTTTGAACCTCAAGATAACCAGAAGTTAAGTCTACTCTAGACCATTTAAGAGCTACTAATTCTGCCGTCCGCAGACCGTGACGAAACATTAACAGAATCATCGCACCATCTCTGACTCTATTCCTGCCGACACTCTTGGCAGCTTTCATTAAAGCTTTGACCTCTGACGGACGCAAATATTCCCTTTCTCCCTTTGAAGGCTGTTTGATAGGAGGGGGATTTTTAAACTTTGCCGAAAAAGAACCTGGAGCAGTTATTTGTAGCATAGGTAAACACCTCATGCTGCGGTCTATGTCTCAATGATACTTTGCCGAGAATGACATCTTTTAGGCAAAGTAATGTTTCGTAGC
>CAYXWE010000183.1:0-6992 GCA_964468145.1 uncultured Pleurocapsa sp. | reverse complement strand
TTAAAAGGTCTGATAATAGCTTCTATCTTTTTCAATTCATAGTCTCCTGTCCTTACTATAAGAGTTTGACTTTAACTATTTTACGTATATTTACCCTGAAAGCCAGCCCCGCAGTTTATAGATCGTAATCCGATAGTTGTAAGGCTGATTCTAGTTGTTAGTACTGAAAGAAAACATTTTAGTTAAATCGATTGCCTTTTTGTCATTAAGTTAGCAATTTAAAAATATGTGTTTGTACGGATAGTTTTTTGAATTTTTTATTTAAAGAAAATTTTTACTAAAAATACACCAAATATTAATAAAACGACGTATTTATCTTTACTAAAAATTCAGTATTTATAAGAATTTACGTTATCTATTTGTCCCTGTTAATCTTGACTCGCAGGCAAATAACGCTATGCAAAACAGGAATAATTCAAATTAATTCATACAAATTTCGTTTATCAAAGAATCAAGGAAAATATCTTAAATGCTTAAACTTATTAATTTTAAAAAACTTACTGCGTTTACCTTTATGGCTATTTTTTCGGTAGCCTTAATCGTACAGCCTACAACAGCTAATAACGGCAATGGCAACGGCAATGGCAATGGCAACGGCAATGGCAATGGCAATGGCAATGGCAACAGCGGTCAAACTTGTAACAGTAATAATGGTCATGGGAATAACGCACCCACAGACGTTACTTTGAGTGATGGAACTCGCATTACAGGAACTTACGATCCTAGTAACCCAGGTAACTCAGCGCAGAATAGATTAACAGTTACTAATAGCAATGGTAATGAGATTGACTATATTAATTTGAATGCAGCACAGTTAGCTGAGTTTAATAGCAAAGTCAACGACATAGAATTGCAAGGGCGTAGTTCGGGAAATTCAGGAGAATGTGACGGTTACTCGGATACTGATAATGATGGTATCTATGATGTTGTAGAAGGTGGATACGATAGTGATGGAGATGGTATTAAAGATTATGCCGATACAGATAGTGATGATGATGGCATTAGCGACAGTACAGAAGGTATTGGCGATGATGATAATGATGGTATTCCCAATTATTTAGATATTGTAGATAATAATGCCCCTGCAAACGATTCTCCAGAAAGCATTACCCTAACTGGTACGGTCAGAGACTTTAGCGACGAGCATCCAGATTTTGAACGTAATCCTGGCGATACAAGTGCCGATGGTACTAAATTCAAATATGGTTTAGATAAAGGAATTACTACCGATAATCTGGGTCTAGACCAAAAGCCAGTATATGCAGGGGGTAGTTATTCAACAACTAATCAAGCCAACTTCGATCAGTGGTATCGCGATGTAGCAGGAGTCAACGAGAGTCAAGAGTTTGAGATTATCCTAGAACGGCAAGATAATGGAGTTTATCGCTACGAAAACAAAAGTTTCTTCCCCATCAATGGTCAAATGATGGGAAATGAAGGACGTAATAAAAACTTCCATTTCACCTACGAATTACATACCCGCTTTACTTATAACGGCGGAGAAGTATTTAACTTTAGAGGGGATGATGATGTTTGGGTTTACATCAACGGTAAAAAGGTAATTGATATTGGTGGGGTTCATGGTGCAACCAGTGCCAATGTCAACTTAGATGATGTAGCTAGCGAAATCGGACTAGAACCAGGAAAAAGCTACACCCTAGACTTCTTCTTTGCTGAAAGACATACTACCCAATCTAATTTAATTATTGAAACCACATTAGAATTAGAAACTGCACCCGAAGTCGGCGGTATAAATGCCTGTGTTCTAGATTGGTCGGAAGTTTTAGCTGCCGATCCTGATGGTTGGATAACAGATAGTGGTAGCAATGGCGATCGCGATGATTTATATCGAGTTTATTATCATCAACCATCTGGTAAATATGTTAAAGTCACCGTCGATCAAAGATGGGGCTGGGGTGGTGCTAGTGGTGAAGATGCTTACCCCTATTCACCCAAGATTGTTGATTATTCTAAATGGGGTACGGGAGGCTTTGATGGCGAAGATATGTTCCTCTTCTCTGTTCTTCCCCATGAAGACCAAGTTAATAAGTTGACTATAGAATTTTTCGATGATTCAGATTTAACCAGCAAAGCTGATGTTAGCAACCTTAATTTCACTTTGACCGACCTCGATGGTGGAAATAACGGCGGAAGAGAGAATATTATTGTCTCTGCGGAAAATAGTTTCGGTAGCACTGTACCCCTAGAGTTTTATCGACCAGAAGGAAGTGTTATTGAAGATGCTTGGATTAATGGTGGAAATGTATTGGGCAAACCTAATGGTATTAAGGGTCCAGAAGGTAATATCGCTCCTGTTTTACTAGGAGATACTCACAAGGTCGAAATTGAATATCAGCTTGCTCCAGGTTCGGCAGAAAAAGATGGTATTCGTCATATGTATGTCAGCGATCTGGCTTGGTGTGGTGAAGTTGTGGATGTGACTCCCGATGAAGAAGTAGAAATTCCAACTCCCCCTCCGACTACTCCTCCAACTACTCCTCCAACTACTCCTCCAACTTCCCCAGAAGACAATGGTGGCGGAGATTTCGATAAGAACGGTATCGCAGACAAAGACGAAACCGATACTGACACTGATGGAAACGGTATCAAAGACTGGAAAGATCCTGATGATGATGGCGATGGTATTCCCGATGTCATGGAATTATACACTGGGGATCTACTCGACCCAACAGATACTAACAAGGTCACCTACTATGGCATAAACGGAGCAAATCTAGGAACTATCGATTTACCCGTTGCACCTGTAGACGATCTGTTACCAGCAGAGGCATTAAATTCCTATCCTGACACTGCTGCAGATTATCAGAATCCAGATAGTGATGGCGACTTTATTTACGATGCAGAAGAAGCAGGGGATAACGATCTGGCTACTCCTCCCGTTGATAACGATCGAGATGACAAACCTGACTATTTAGATTTAGATAGTGATGGCGATTATATTTCTGATACAGAAGAGGCTGGCGATCGCGATCTTGCTACTCCTCCCAGAAAAACCGATGGAGATGACAAACCTGACTATATTGATTTAGATAGTGATAACGATAAAATTTCTGATGCGGAAGAAGCAGGAGATGAAGATCTAGATACCGTTCCTGATGATTTTGATGGAGATGACAAACCCAACTATATTGACAAAGATAGTGACGGCGACACGATCAAAGATAAGCACGAAGCTGGAGATAGAAATATAAATACTCCTGCAATTGATACCGACGGGGATCTAACTCCTGACTATTTAGATGAAGACAGTGATGATGATAGCTTACTCGATTCAGAAGAAGCTGGAGACGATAAATTAAACACTCCTCCTATCAATAGTGATAATATCAACGATGGCAACACTGACACGCTTCTAGACAGAAACGATCTTGGCTTCCCTTACTACAACGACAACATACCCAATTTCCAAGACTCAGATAGTGATGACAACGGAATTCTAGATGGTGACGAATTTGTTGGCGACGTTGATGAAGACGGACAAGATAACTATATCGATCTAGATGATGATAACGATGGTATTGCCGATGTAATCGAAATTGGTGCTGACCCCAGTAATCCAACTAACAGCGATTGGGCTGAAGGTAGCGACGACGGAATTCCTGACTATCAAGATACTAATAGTGACGATGATGCGTTGTTAGATTCAGCCGAAGGTGTAATAACAGGAGATGAAGGTAAAGAAATTAAGATAATTGCTCCTGCTGACATCGGTACTGATGGAACTGATACTACTCCTAACTCTGCCACTGTCAACCTCAAGGATTCTTCCAAAGAGGGAACTGTTGAAGGAAGCAATAATAGTAGTGTAACCATCGAAACAGCTACTTATGATGATAATACACCAATAGGCGATGGAACAGTTGATATTACTGGCACGCCCCAGCAGTTCGATTATCAGACTCCCAACACATTCTCTGACTAAGGTGAGTTATTGATAGTTAATTTGATTTTGAATAATTGAATTATGTTTAGCGATCGCATTGCAGTAATGCGATCGCTTTTCTGTTTAATATCAGTATTTGCATATCAGTAATCATACTTGTATTACTAATTTTTCTAAATTCAAAGGTAGTCTTGATGAAAAGTATATAAGCGTTGCCGATTAAGCCCAAATAAATTTTTAAGAGAAAAGCGATCGCATTACTGTAATGCGATCGCTTTTTTGTTCGATATCAGTATATTTATCTTGATAAATATACCGATATTTAAACTTTGATAAATATATCTACAGCATTTATAAAAACTATATAAAACAACTCTTTAATACATCTTTTTTTTATAATTAATTTCCGTATTATTCGCACTGACATTAAGAATACGTAATGGTTATTCTATAGAAGAAGCAAAAAAAAAGCTTCCCAAAAATAATTAAATTTAATAAGTTTTAATCATGAAAAAAATATTTAGTCTTTCTATCGCGCTATTCGCTTTTGGATTTCAAGGTTCAGTTTCAGCTCAAGCATCCAGCGATCGATTAGTAGATAATCTTTGTCAAGAAATAGAAGATTTACAGATTAACGATGAAAATGAAATAGCGGAGATGGTTCGGTCTTATATTGCCGAATTAGATAATCCTACTATGGATCAAATTATTGCTTTGAGTCAAGTTGCTGTGAAAGTTGAAACTGGTCACTCTCTTAATTCTATTTGTAAATAACATTTTTAAAATACATTTAAATACATATTTGCTCAACAACAAATAGTAGTAAGTGTGAGTTTAAGAATACAATTATTTTTCTCACACTTAAATGTTGAAATCTTATCCCATAAATAAATTCCACATAATTAATAACAATCAATTTTTTAAACAAATGTTTCATAGTAATTTTTTAAAAAAAATCACCTCTACTAGTTTGCTTGCTTTTATGATGCTAGGTAGCTGGGCAGCTAAAAGTGAAAAAACTTTGGCTACAGGACAAACTAATGTATCTGTTGAATTAATGCTATCGATTGATGTTTCAGGAAGCGTTGATGCCAATGAATATAATCTACAAATGGATGGCTATGCAGCAGCTTTTAGAGATAGTGATGTTATCTCAACTATTGAAAGTTTACCAGATGGACTGGCAGTAGGAGTTCAGTTTTGGGCAAGTAGACCTGCTCCTGCAGAAGATTGGACAGTACTCAAAACTGCTCAACAGTCTAAAGATTTTGCTGATTATCTTGATAATTTAGCAAGACCTAGTCGTTACACTACAAGTGTTTATAAATGGAATAACCAAAATAGAAGCATTAGTAGTGGTACAAATCTTACTGGTGCTATAACAGCAGCAACCACCGCAATCACAACTAATAACTACAATGGAGATACTTTAGTTATCGATGTTTCTGGTGATGGAAACTCTAATGGATGGCAGTACAATGGTAACAGTAGTCATGCTGGAACTTGTAGTTGGACTTCTTGTACTGGCGTACAGAATGCCAGAGATGCAGCAGTTGCTCTAGGTATTACAGTTAATGGACTACCCATCGAACCTCAGAGCAATAGTACATTTATGACTACCTACTATGACACTAATGTTAAAGGTGGTACGAAAGGTTTTGTAGAAACTGCTGCTAGTTTCAACGATTTTACCAGGGCTGCTAAAGAAAAAATCTTTCGCGAGATTAGTTCTGTGTTTACTCCTTTAGCTCAACCTGATATTATAACAACCGATGAGGATACACCTGTCACCTACAATGTGATTGCTGGCGATCCTAATAATAATAATGCAGGAAAGGATACAGATCCTAATAACGATCGATTAACAATTAAGCAATTTAAAGTAGGAACTACAGATTACGTTTTCACTTCTGGAACTAACAGTATTAACGCAACTTTATCTTCGGGTGCAACCATGACGGTTAACAAAAACGGTAATGTTACCTACGATCCTAATGGTAAATTTGAATCATTAGAACCTGGTGAATCAGGAACTGATGAATTTGTTTATACAGTTCAAGACCCATCGGGGTATAAAAGTAGTGCTAAAGCGACATTTGATATAGGTGGTGTTGCAGATAATCCTGAAGCAGTAGATGATACTTTTACTATGGATGAAAATACCTCTAAAAGAATTCATGTCCTGAAAAATGATAGTGACCCCAACACTGATAAGCAAAATCTAATTATTACCGAAATCAATGGTGTTGCTGTTAATTTAAATGATGAAATTACCTTAGGCTCTAAAGCTACTCTGACAGTAAAACAAGTTGGTAGAAACAATAGAAGCAAAAACGGGAAGTATACTTTACAATACAATCCCACTCTAAGTAACTCTATCGATCTTCTCAACGATGGCGATGAGTATACAGAAACCTTTACTTACACTGTGAGCGATCCTGAAGGAAATACCGATCGAGGTAGTGCAAGTGTAATTGTGACAGGAATTACAGATACTTATCCTGATTAATTATTAATTTGATTGAATAATGAAATTATTGAAGCGATCGCCCTAACTGTCAAGCGATCGCTTTTTAATGAAAGCAATTAAAATCCTAAATCTGCTTTAGCCACTTCTGCTGCTGCATATACATCTTCGTCGGGCATTTCTTCCCAGTCAGTACAGCCAATATCGCGATAAAACTGAGCATCGTAGGCGCGGGTACGTACTACTACGGGCATCGGTACAGCATGACCTAATACTAAAGCCTGTTGTTTGGAGTCTAGTTTTGCCAATACTGATTTAAGATTTGCCCCTCCCGAAACTCCTGTAAAGATGGCATCAATATCTTTTTCATCATTCAAAAGACAAGTGACGCGAGTACCAATTTGCGACATCACTTCGTTGTCAATTCCCGATGGACGCTGATCTACTACTAAAAGGGTCACAAAATACTTCCGCATCTCGCGGGCGATCGTACCAAAGATAGTTTGGTGGACGATACTAGAGTCTAAGAAACGATGGGCTTCTTCGATAGTGATTACTAACTGGCGGGGTTTGTCGAGGGGGTTTTTCGTTTGCAAAAAGCGATCGGCTTTTTTGACGTAG
>CAYXWE010000182.1:0-6992 GCA_964468145.1 uncultured Pleurocapsa sp. | reverse complement strand
TCTGCTTCTTCTGGTTTTCTTCCGAAATGGGATGCGCCCGTCCCGATCTCTATGAAGAGACATTATTTAATTTTTCTGAAGATCTGACCGAATCAAAAAATAAAGAAGAATGGAAATCGGAATATAAATATTACCAAGAAATAGGTCGCTTATGGATAAAATACAACTCTTCTAACAATACCTATCAAAGTTTTGAAGATTGTTTATTAGAAAATAATTTTAATTGGTCAAGTTAGCTGGTTTTGGCTCGAAAAACTTAACATATTATTAAACTATACAAGTAATTTGCTAGGAAAAGATTTTCGTATCAAGCAAACAATATGTATTTAGATTTCTATCAAGAAAATGTTTGTCATTCAATCTATCGAATATAAATGGGAAAAATCCCAGCGAGGTGCTGAGTTTGCAGCCAGACGTTCTTCACTACCAGATAAACTTCTTTTAGACTGCGTTCTAGATAATGACAGAGGAATTGCGCTTGATAACAGAGGAAGATTTCTCAAACATTCACCAGGCTTAATAAGTTGCGATCGCTTTAATATTAAGTACTGTAACGATACAGGTTTATCAACAGTTGAACTTCTAGGTATCCAGCCAGCCTATGGATATCCTCCATTAATAACAGTTCGCAGAAACGAGTGGATTCAGCTTAAATACAACTTCAGAGAAGTTGATGGAAACCACAGTATATGGTTTTTTGGAGTCAGGATAATTAATGTCGGCAGCTTTTCTAAATTTAAATCGGATATTTTTATAAACAAAAGTGCTAGACGTATTTACGACTTTCAAAGAAATATGTATCGTATCAGTAAATAAGTCAAGCATAGTTTCCATTATGCCTTTATGAATAAGTTGGAATAATTAGACTTCGATTACTAAAAGATTATAAATTAGTAATTATAGGAGATAGAGAGTATGGTTTAGGATTGCTATATAAAAAAGATGAATAAAAAAAATGTCCAACAGAATCCAGATTTAAGTTCTATCCAAGAACCAATTACCAGCGCACCAGCCGAAGTAAAAGAAATTATCCAACGAGTATTACAATTAGAAAAAGATAAGCTATATTTGAAAGCTCCGAGAAATATCAACGAGGATATATTAAAGATCGTCAAACAAGTCGTGCAATGAGACTAATTCACCTGCAACTGTGTAACTTCCGTCAGTTTTATAGTAAAACACCACAGATTAAATTTGCTAGTGGAGCAAGAAACACAACGGTTGTTTATGGTAATAACGGTGCGGGAAAGACAACGATTCTTAATGCTTTTACTTGGGTACTATACGAGAAGTTTACTGCTGCATTTGCTTCTCCCGAATTGTTAGTCAATCAACGAGCAATTGCCGAGGCTAATTTGAAGCAGGGAGTAGAATGTTGGGTGGAGTTGCAGTTTGAACACGATCGCAAACTCTATCAGATTAAGCGCAAGTGCTACGCTAACAAGATTTCCGATACTCAGGTTGAATATAGCGATACCAAACTATTTATGTTAGTGGCGGGAGACGACGGGCGATGGTATCCACCTTTAGAAGCACCTGCAGATATTATTGCCAGAATTTTACCCGCTAGTTTGCATCAGTTTTTCTTTTTTGATGGAGAAAGAATCGATAGCTTCTTTAGACAAGATCGAGAACATAATGTTGCTGAAGATACTAAAGAATTGTTAGGAGTTAAAGTTTTAGATCGGGCGATAGAACATTTAAAAAAAGTAAAAAGAACTCTACAAGAAGAATTACAAGAACTAGGAGATGCTCGAACTAAAGAGTTACTAAATAAACAAATAAAATTAGAACGAGAACAAGAAC
This sequence comes from uncultured Pleurocapsa sp., assembly GCA_964468145.1. Lineage (GTDB taxonomy): Bacteria > Cyanobacteriota > Cyanobacteriia > Cyanobacteriales > Xenococcaceae > Waterburya. Next base: position 5,186 of record CAYXWE010000182.1, on the reverse strand, counting down.
AATTGTTAACTAGCGAGCGTCAAAATCTCGATCGAGTTAAGCAGCTAGAACAACAAAAAACCAAATTATCTCGTCAGCTACTAGATGTTAGTGGAGCAGATAAAATTCAGAAGCTGAAAACCAAATTAATCGCTCGCCATAAAAATCTCAAAAAAGATTTAATTGAAAGCAAGATTAAACTGAAAAAACTATTATCAAAATCGAGTTATACAGTATTTTTAGAAAGCTTAAGCGATCGCTTTTTAAATTTATTGGGGGATTTACGCGATCGCGGACAATTATCTAGTGGTATTAAGCAAGAATTCATTCAGCAATTATTAGAGCAACAAAGCTGTATTTGCGGTACGAGTTTGACTCCTAAAACCGAAGCATATAATAATGTTAAATCTTGGCTAAAAAAAGTAGAGCTAAAAAATATCGAAGAATCAGCAATTCGTTTAGAGACTCAAGTAATAAAAATCGAAATAGAAAAAGATGATTTTTGGCAGCAACTCGATCGCCAACAAGCAGAAATAAATCATCAATATCGAGAATTAAATCATTTAGAAACAGAAATAGAGCGAGTAAACAAACAGCTAAAAACTTATCCCGATCGGGATATTCAACAGCTACAACAACAAATAGAACACATAGAAACCCAGACCAAGCAGCTAATTCTAGAACAGGGAATAAATCAACAACAGCAACAAGAAATAAAGAAAAAACTCCACCAGCTAGGCAAACAAATAACCCAACATCAACTAACCGAAAGTAAACAAAAAATCGCCAACCGAAGGATTATAGCCACTCAAGAATCGCTCGCTCGACTCAGTGAAGTCAGAACCCGCTTAGAACAGCAATTTCGTTTAGCTTTAGAAAAAAAGGTACAAGAAATATTCAGCTTTATTTCCTTTACCCCCTATATACCCCAACTCAGTAAAAACTACGAGCTTACTTTAATTCAAAAAATTGCAGATACCCAAATACCAGTTGCAGCTTCTACAGGAGAAAATCAGATTCTTAGTCTTTCTTTTATTGGCGGAATTATTGACCGTGTAAGACAATGGAGTCAACGCAATACTTTAGTAGGCTATGACAGCAGTACTTTTCCCATTGTAATGGATTCTCCTTTTGGTAGTTTAGACCAAATCTATCGCCGACAAGTCGCCAAAGCTATTCCCGAACTAGCAAATCAGTTAATTATCTTTGTTACCAAAACCCAATGGAGGGGAGAAGTACAAACCGAAACAGAATCTCGAATAGCTCAAGAATATGTGTTAACCTATTACTCTCCAAAAGTAGATTGCGAGCCTGATTGGTTAGATTTGAACCAACAACATTATCCTTTAGTTAAACACAGTTTAAATAATTTTGAATATACTGAAATCATCCCCATCAGACACCAGCATTAGTAATAATACCGATATTATAAATCATTAATAATATAAAGAATTACTATACAAAGATTTCATAGGTTCAATACAGGAGAATATTAGGAGAAAATACAAATGCTCTTCTTAGATCATACACAAGTTCAATACTGCAAGCTACGAGTAAAAGATAAAACCGTATCGGGAATTATATACAGTGACAAGATCTTTGTAAGAGTAAAAGCTTTTCCTAAAGAAGAATTAGAGGTAGCAATTAAAGAATGTCGCGAAGAATACCTCGACCACGAACAACGCTCAAAAATTCCTACCTTATTAGTGAAAGGTAAAAGCAGCATTGGTATTTGGATGGCAAACAAACGCTACAAAAAACAAGATATTATCGAAACTTCCGACAAAAACGATAGTTCATCCGCTCCCCAAGCATCAACTAGTAAATCTGCTGCTGCCAAGGATAGTTCTGGTCGTTTAGATCTCCGCAAATTATGCGCGAAAATGCGTTCTGCCGATATCGGAGTAGAAGTAAAAACTCGTCGCCATAAACTCAAGCTGTTTCAACGCTGTTTTATAGGAAATGAAGCTGTTGATTGGATTGTCGAGCAAACTAAGGTATCTCGTCCAAAAGCTGTAAAAATTGGTCAAACAATGTTAGAAAAGGGATTTTTTCATCACGTATTGGACGAACACCAATTTAAAGACGAAAACCTTTTTTATCGCTTTAATGCGGACGAAGGTAGAAGCATTTGGAATAGTACTACTAAGTAGTATATAGCACTACAAAGTTAAGTTAGGATAAAAAATCTCTCTATTATGATTATCGGAAGTCGCCCTAGAAGGGCGAGGCTTTAGACCCAAAATTATCGGTAAAAATCAAGCCAAAAAATTGATTCGATCCGTAGGTTTATAGCCAGGAAAAACTCGACTTAAACTGTCACCGTTAATGTCTAAATGCTGTTGCAAAATTAACGACAGAGGTTCTCTAAAATCTGTAGAGATTGGTAAATCTCGGTTTTGATGAATTTCAGATTGATTCAAGCCCTTCCAATCCCCATAAACTTGTCCGCCACGAACTCCACCTCCTAGTAACCAGAGAACATTACCGTATCCGTGATCTGTCCCTTTATTACCATTCTCTTTTACGGTGCGCCCAAACTCTGACATCACTACAATTATAGTATCAGAATAAATTGGCTCTAGCCCCTTGACCAAAGTTGCCAAACCTTCACCCAGAGGAGTCAATAGTCGATTGTGAATGTTGTTTTGATTAATATGAGTATCCCAGCCTCCAATGCTCATAAATGCTAGTTGAGTTTTGGCATCCCCTACCATTAATCTAGCCACTTCTTTGGCATCGTCCACGAAATCATCGACATTCTTTGCTCCGCCAGAAGCAGACATCATTTCCTGTTTTAATTCTGCTAGGACAATCTTTCTGCTTTCGATCCCATTTTGATAAGCTTTACTCAATTCATCTGTGCCACTATACAAATTACTAAAAGCTAGATCGATGTGGGGACGATCTATAAAAATAGGACTAGCAGAATTTTTACCAGGTCTAAAGCTGGCTATCGGCATCTTTCCTTTTAAAATATAAGGAGTAGTTCCTCCAACGTTAAGAGCCTGGGTTGGTCTTTGTCGGGGTAATTCCGCTAATAGTCGATTCATCCAGCCATCGGCAGTATTTTTAATACCTGGTGTCCCGTTTTCCACATAATCCTGGGCTTGAAAATGCGATCGCTCTACTACAGTCGAGCCACTGCTATGAATAAAAGCCAAGCTCTTTTGTTTCCACAAGGGCATCAAATCTTTCAGATGGGGATGCAAACCAAAAAAGCCATCTAAGTCGATCGCGCCATTCTTTTCTTGGGGATAAGGCACGGCAATAGTCGGTCTGGCTTGATAATAATTTTCCTCTTGATGGGGTATTACTATATTCAAACCATCAATACCACCCCGCAAAAAGACAAATACTAAACGTTGGCGATCGCTATTGCTGCGAGCATTTGTGCGCGCTACACAACTATTCAAGCCCACGGGGATGAGCATTCCAGCAGTAGCGTAACTGGCTGCAGTCAAAAACTTTCTTCTTTTCATTTCAACTAAATTTATCTATGATGTGGTGCGAATTAAAGCTTGAGGTTTTTCAACGAAATAAATTCATTTTGAGCCTTATTTATACATTGCTTCTGGACTGCCAAAAACCAAAGCAGTACTGAGTTTGGGATAATCTTTAAGAGCTTTTTTTGTACGATCTGAAAGTTGTCCCATATTCCGAATTACCTGCTGGTATTCGATGGGAGAATTAGGATCTAAGGCTTTAGTGGCGATCGCCCCTGCAAAACCAATTCTCTGCAGCATAGATCCAGGACTCAACCAAGCTTCTTGCGTATTTGGATAGCCCGTAGGTGGAGCGCACATATATACTGGCATTGAGAGTCGAAACAACATTCCTCGAAGACGTTTGAGATTTGTCTGCTTAACTTCTCCCATCCGAGCCAAAGATATCAAATACTGATAAGGGGTTTTAAATTTTTGTTTTGCCGACTGAGGATCTTGAAATTCTGGGCTGTGAATTAGAGTATGCAAAACAGCCTTGATATCCCCTTGACTATCGGCAAACTTTTGTGCCAAAGCATCTACTAATCTCTCTGGTGGGCGATCGCTCAGGAAATACTGCGCCAATTTATAACTAATAAACTTAGCGGTAGAAGGATGGTTTGCCAAAATATCTAGAGCCTTTTCCCCTTCTTCGATGCCACCACCCTTAATATTATGACCGAGGAATACCTTATCTGAGGAGTCATGACGTTTGGCAAAGAAAAAGAAGCCCTGTTTATCGCCTTTATTACCCTGATAATCAACAGTCCAGCCCGTAAAAATTTTTGCCAAAGCCAAAATATCGTCCTGGGAGTAGCCTCCATCAATGCCTAAAGTATGAAGTTCCATCAACTCGCGGGCATAGTTTTCATTCAAACCTTTAAACTTTCCTTTGGCCAAAGGGCTATTGGGGTCGGTATTGAGCCTATTATCTAGATAAATTAACATGGCAGGATCGCGGGCTACTACTCCCAATAACTCTCGAAAATTACCCAAGGCATGGGTGCGAATATCGTTTTCATAGTCACTGAGCCAAAAATTAATTAATCCCTTGATAGCAAATACATTGAAGTGATTGAACCAAAAATCTACCATTACCTCTTGTAGCTGACGCTCAGAATAAATCGCTCTAGCCAAACGAACAGAAGTAGCTAGTTCTCTAGCTGTGGCGTTTAGGTTTTTATTTTGTTCTTGGATTGCTTCTTTTTGCTCGATTGATAAATTGCCAGGATTTTTGAGTTGCTGTCTGTTAGCAGAAAACTGTCGATGTAATTCTAGTGGCTGTCTATATTCCAAATTTAATTCAGCCAAATACTCATTGAGGATCTTGTTTTCCTCAATACTTTGAGGATTGAGTTGAGATTGAATATAGGCTTCAATACCGCTAGTTTCTACCTCCTCTATTTGTGCCGAATTCATTCCAAAACTAATCCTCTCTAGAATATGGTTATAGCTTGGTGCTTGAGAGCGATCGCTGGCTGATGCAGACATAGCTAAACTAGACCACAATATTGCGCCACAAATTAATATTTGTATCCAGTACTGTAGTTTTTGCTTCATAATCTATTGGGAGCTAATTATATCTATCGACTAATGACAAAATTGAAAATTACATTATGGCTTTGATTTCTATTTTTTTGAGCATAAACAATTAATTACAAAAATATGACTCAAGTTATTATCGTTGGGGCGGGGCCAACTGGTGCTACCCTAGCACTGCTG
>CAYXWE010000181.1:0-7007 GCA_964468145.1 uncultured Pleurocapsa sp. | reverse complement strand
GGTAACTGTTGTTGGATATTTGTTGCCAAAGTTCGGGAGTATTGTATCCGCGTAATATTTGTTGGGCAAAGTCTTCGATATTATTAGCTTCTAGGACATTTTGTTCGGGAATTAAATTCATGCCTTCTGTACCGATGGCGGTAGAAACTATGGGCAAACTATATTCTAAACTCTGACCGATCTTGCCTTTCATTCCTGCACCATAACGCAGAGGAGATACAAAGAGTTTGTGGCTGAGGAAATAGGGCGTAACATCGGCGACATAACCGATTACATTAATGCGATCGCTTTGCAGTGCGGTGACTTCTGCAGTAGGGTTATTGCCTAATAGAGTTACCTTGATATCGGGTCGCGTTTGCCACACCAAAGGCATAATTTTTTGACACAGCCACAGTACTGCATCGATGTTGGGAGTATGGTTATAGCTACCGATAAATAGGATGTGCGATCGCTCGTTAAAATTAGGAAGATTACCCCGATAGGGGAGGTGAATATTGGGGACGACTGCAACTTTGGCACTTGTTTGAGATTGAAGTATTTGCTGTTCGATCGCCGTAACGGTAATAGTCAGATTTGCTCGTGCAGCTATATTTAATTCTGCTGCTTGCATTTCGATCCATTTGTCCCCAGCATCTTGATTTTTGGTTGGTTCTAATTCCCAGGCTCTTTTTAATCTTAGATAGTGTAAATCGATGGTGTCGTAAATAATTTTGATGGCTTTATTTTGCTCGATCGAACCTAAATATTTCTGGGCTAATTCGGGACGGCAGATCCAAGCTAGATCGATCCCAGCCAAACGTTGATTTATTTGTTCGGCGATACTTACTCCATAACCATCTTGGGTATATAAAACCTCTATTTGTAGATCTTGTAAAACCTGAGTGTAGGGTTGAGCTTTATAACCATTATCCGCAGCAAAAATAATGTGGAAATCCAAAGATTTAAAGATTTTTAATAGCTCAAAAAGACGACGAGAGCCAGATTCGCGATCGTAACTGGGCATATAACTATCAATTACCAAGATCGTTTTACTGCCCAAATGTTTTCTACTAGCGCAAGTAAGATCGACAGGATTTGTTTTGGCAAGATAATTATGCTGTAAGACAGTTTGCCATTTCTGCTGAAACTTCAGCGCATTAACTATTTGATACTGCTTGACTCCCCCAGTAGTAGCAGTGCCACAGCTTACTCCCTCGTAATGCACTACCTGCGACTGGGGTTGATAGATTACTTTTAATCCTAACCGATGGCGTATTGCCAAACAAAGATCGGTATCTTCATAATAAGCAGGAGCAAAGTTGCTTTCAAAGCCATTTAACTGCAAAAATACTTCTTTTCGCACCATTAAACTCGCTCCCGAACAATAGTCTACGGGACGCATATAGTTATATTCTGGGGCATGAGGGTTGTCCTGTCTGCCATAATTCCAGGCAGAACCATCTTGCCAAACAATACCCCCTGCTTCTTGTAAATTACCGTAGGGATAGATTAATTTTGAACCTACTGCACCTACCTGGATATCTCGTTCTAAAACTGCAACTAAACTATCAATACAGTTAGGTTGTATTTCCGTATCGTTGTTAAGAAAATAAAGATATTGACCTTTAGCTAAGGATGCACCGTGATTGCAACTATGAATAAAACCCTTATTTACTGAGTTAGTAACTAAACTAATTGGAGTAAGAGATTGCAATACCGCCCCAGTGCGATCGCTCGAACAGTCGTTAATAACAATAATCTCGATCGCCAGATCCCCCAGATTATCGGCGATCGCTTTTAAACATCTGAGGGTATAGCTCAACTGGTTATAAGCAGGAATAATAATCGATATCTGGGGAGCATTGCTACAAACCAAAGTCTGCTGCAATTTTCCCACTAAAGCCATCATTTCTTCTTCGCTGTAGTTGGGTTGGTTACCTAAACCATAGTCAAACAGAGCATTTGCAGTTAGATTAAAGTTTTTTTTTGCAAATTTGCCAGACGAGCGATCCCGCTACTGTTTTTTGGTTGAATCTGCAAAGCCATTTGATAGGCAACGACTGCTTCGTCTGCTTTTCCTTGCTCTACTAAAACATCCCCCAGTTGTAGATAAAGCTCGATGTTATTTTTATCAATTGCTAAAGCTTGATGATAGGCGGTAATATTGTGGGTATCTTTGGCAATGGCTGCCATGAAATGTTCGAGGGCTTGCTGAATATCCTTTTGACTGCGACGGTATAGAGCATCTCCTAGCTTTTGCTGAACCTGAGGTAAATCTGGTTGGATTTGGGCTGCTTGCTGATAGTAATCGATCGCTGATTCCCATCCCTCGACCATACTGTAGGCCTCAGCCAAATTATAATAAGCCCAGGGAAAATCAGGATTGAGGGCGATCGCTTGTTTGTAGATAGGAATCGCCTCCGACCATTGACCTACCTGAATCAAAGCATAACCTAAATTATTATAAGACCAAGAAAAATCAGGATTACCCTTTATCGCCTGACGATAGGCGGCGATCGCCTCCGACCATTGTTCTTGCTGGCTGAGAATCTCCCCTAGCTGGTGATTGGCTTGAGGATAATCGGATCGATACTGAATTGCTTTTTGATAGCAGATAGCAGCCTGAGAAAGTTTATCCGCTTGTTGATACAGACTGCCCAGACTATAGTAGATTTCGGGATTATCCGGGATGTGTTTTAAACCCTTGATATAACAAGAAAATGCCTGTTTGATTGCCCCCGATCTAATTAGTAATTCTGCCCAACCTAAATAGGCTTCTGCTAAATTTGGTTGCTGTTCGATCGCTCGATGATAGCAAGTAACCGCATACTTATATTTTTCTGACTCGACTAAATTCTGCGCCAATTCTAAATATTCCGCTGCACTGATACCTTTACTTTCTAGAGCGATCGCGCTCAACCAATATTCTAAAGACTGCTCGCGATCGCCGATACTCGCCAAAGTTCGTGCGAGGTCGCAGTATGCCTTGGCCATCTGAGGATCTTCGGCGATGGCTTGCTGATAGCGATAAATTGCCTGTTGCCATTGTTGCTGTTTGCTGTGGATAATTCCCAAATTGTAATGGTAATCAGCAGCATTAGATTGGGAATTGAGGTCTTGATTTACCTTAGCTGCAGGAACTAGCTGAGGCATTTTAACTATCTTAGATCGGGCGGGGAGATGTCGAGCGGATTCATCCCTCAGTTGCCAAATTTTTCGACAAAAGTTGGCTGCATCTTCCCACCGCTTTAATCTCTCGCTAATATTAGCCAATTGACGATAAATATCGGGGTTTGTAGGGGCAATTTTAGCAGCCTGGTTATATTGTTCCAAAGCCATTTCTAATTGTCCTTGCTCTTTAGCTGCTGCACCCCGATGTAAATAATCCTCTAGGGCTGGGGTGGAGTCTACAATCTTGGTTTCAACTGCCGATTTTTGCTGTAGCTGCAGTATGCGCGCTAAGTGTTGGTGTACCGTTACCAACTCTGGATTAATCGTCAGTGCTTGTTTATAACACTCAACAGCTTTTGCCCATTGCTGTTGATTGGCATAGAGAGAACCCAAATTAACATAGACTTCTGCAAAATCGGGCTTAATCGCGATCGCCTGTAAATAATAACCGATCGCTTCTTTTACCTTACCCGTCTTCTGCAACGCATCTCCCATCAATTTCTGACCCAAAGTTAATTTTCGATCCATCGCCAATGCCTTAGCGCAGGCTTCAATCGTTAATTGCCACTGTTTTGCTTGCCAATGTGTTTGGGCTTGTCTGAGGGCAGCACGGGCAGAATCTACTTTAGTCATTTTGTCATAGGGTGGGTTGGGGCAAAAACAGAGCGATCGAATATAAGAATCAAATATTTTTAAACGAAGGCTGTCCGCTGGAGGTTAAATAATTCTGATGAAGCACTTATACCCAATCAACCGCAAAATTTAACACCTAAAACAAGCGATTGCCTAGTATCTACGACCTATATTTAATTATTTCTTTATAAACAATGTTAAAAAAAATCAATTCAGGGGAATTATAGGGACAAATCATATTTTTATGTAATCGATCGTCTATGGATTCTCCCACTGATTTATCATCAACGCCCCTCAACGATTCTACGCCTGTGGTACAGACTTGGAATTTAGGCAAGACTTACCGCACTGGCTTTTGGATGAATCAAAAAATAGAATCACTGAAAAATTGCTCTCTCAGTATTTATCAAGGGGAAACTTTTGGCTTGCTAGGTCCTAATGGGGCTGGTAAAACTACCTTACTCAAAACATTATTGGGCATTACTCGTCCCTCTACGGGAAGGGCGGTTATTTTAAATAAACCAATCGGCGATCGCAGCGTCAAACAAAAGATTGGTTATTTACCCGAAAATGCTTATTTATACGATTTTTTGACTGCTTGGGAGTTTTTAGAATTTATTGCAGGACTATTCCAAATTCCCCCAAAAATACGACGCAAGCGCATTACTGAGCTATTGGACTTAGTTGGTTTGGCTCAGTCTACTGCCCGCAAAAAAAAGCTCAAACAGTATTCAAAAGGAATGTTGCAAAGGGTGGGCATGGCTCAGGCATTGATTAACGATCCTGAAATTGTGTTTCTCGACGAGCCAATGTCGGGATTAGATCCCATGGGACGCTATCGGATGCGGGAAATTGTTTTATCTCTCAAACAACAGGGCAAGACTATCTTTTTTAATTCTCACGTCCTCTCTGATATCGAGCAAATTTGCGATCGCATTGCCTTTCTCGCTTTGGGAGAATTAATCTGTCAGGGTTCTCTAGACGAACTATTGGGTACGAGCAATGCGTATCAGGCAATTGTTCGAGGCGGTAACTCGGAATCTTTAGCCCCCTGGATGAACAATTTAACTCACCAAAGCGATCGCTGGCACGGTCAGTTAACTGTCGATCCCGATCGATTTGTCAGTCAACTCAATAGTGTAGAAGCTCAATTAGTTAGCATTCATCTGGCCCGTCCTTCTCTCGAAGAATTTTTTATGCAGCAACTGAGAGAAAGAGGCATTGAAATAAGTCGTTAGTTGCTAGTGATTAGTAGAGATTGGATTTTAATACCTAAACTCGTTCTAGAGTTTGTGGTTTGTTCGGGTTGTTATCCTGAGAATCTGTAGGTATTTGATATTTAATCATATCTGCTAAGTCTTGCAGTTGAGCGATCGCTTCTGCACCTTCTAACTTCATCAGTTCGCGATCGTCTCTCATCTCTGTCCAGGTTATTCCATAATCCGATACCAAAAACCGAATTAGATGGTCGTCTTTGAGGCTAACCATAAAAGATGCGCTATTCATTTCTCCGCCACAGGTGTAGCACGATGCTAAATAATCTTGCTTTTCCAGAGCGATCGCCAAAGCTTGAAGAGTCATCACCAAATCTTTGACAAATTGACGATGCTGTTGAGCCAGTCTTATAAACACTTTGTTCCTCCGAACACCTTACTATTTACTTAAAATATCGATGCAGTTTTTTATATTTTTTTAACATTTCTTGCATGATACTCCAAAAACGATTAATTTTCCTTAATAGTGTAACGAAGGTTTGCAGAAACATTATGTGCCTTTTGATTCAATTGGCACTGGTTGAAAAATAATTGCACAGAGTGGAATAATAGTTTTATCTTCTAAAACCACCTCCAAATCGAATCTAGCCGAACTTGAGATACCCGCCACCGAAAGGGGAAATTCAAAGCCACTCTTACTAGCAGATGGTATATCGGGATACTGTTCGGCAATTTGGGGACGACGTAATTCGATTGGTACTTCGAGAATAGTTTCAGCTTCATAAATTACTTTCAAGCTGAGAGCTTTTGCCTGTTTGCCGATCGCCCAGCCTTTAATAATTGCTGCCCCTGCAATGCTGGTAGATTCAATTTTGGGACTCAAAATACCAAAACCCCAAAGGGTATCGAAATTCTTTTTGGGTAGGGTTTTTTCAATATTCTGAACTTGCACTGGAGTCATTATTTGTTCGATCCAGTTTTGCGATTTAGCTATGGTTTTTTTGGCTTGAGCCAATTGATTTTGCAACAAATTGAGCCTTTTAGTTTGCTCGAATAATTCTTTTTTGTAGCGTTGATTTTCCCCGTCTGCCTTTTGCAATTTTAGCTGAGTTTCTCCCAACTCCTGCTGAAAACCCTGATTTATTTGTAATTGAGCTTTATTTTGAGCTAGCTCTTTCTCTGTCTGTTGTAGTTGGGATTGTAATCGATTTAGCTCGGACTCGGCTTGTTTGAGTCGGGCTTGAGCTGTAGAGGCTAACTGTGCTTGTTGTTGGTATTTCTCCAAATCTCCTTCAGATAGCCAATTAGCAAGTTTATTCTGCCTCACATCTTTACTCCTCAAAAATGGTGAATAGATTACTTCCGTTAAATTCTAGCCTAAGATTTCAACTATTCTGGAGAGTGAACTACAAAAATCTTAAGACCTATGGGAGATAACACTTGCCCCTCAATTTTACGCTTGTCAGATATTAGTCTACAGGGGGTTGTGGGTTCTGATTTTTTGTTGCGGGATATTTCTTTAAGGATCGCACCAGGTACAAAAACGGGCATAATTGGTGCGTCGGGAGCGGGAAAAACCTCTTTATTAAGATTGCTCAATCGCTTAGTTTCTCCTAGTACTGGTGAAATTTATCTAGAAGATCGCTCAATCAAAACTATTGCTCCCGACAGGTTACGCCGTCAGATAGTGCTAGTCCCCCAAGAGCCTAAATTATTAGGGATGACTGTATCGGATGCCCTTAGCTACCCCCTACAGCTACAGCAACTGCCAGAATCAGAAATTAGAGCCAGAGTCGATACCTGGACGGATTTACTGGGTATCCCCGACCGATGGCTGGATAAAAATGAACTGCAGCTATCGGTGGGACAGAGACAGCTTGTTACCATCGCCAGAGCTTTAGCAATGCAGCCTCAAATATTGTTGTTGGACGAACCAACCTCTGCTTTAGATATCGGTACGGCTACTCGTGTTTTGGGCGTGTTAGAGCAACTCAATCAAAGTCAGCAGCT
>CAYXWE010000180.1:0-7009 GCA_964468145.1 uncultured Pleurocapsa sp. | reverse complement strand
ATAGGACTAAAATTTTATCGGAATTTGAACGGGTAGCTACTAACTTTTCAGGAAATCTCCATTCAGTAAAAGAGCATCACAATGGAGGGTGGAAATCTATTGGACTGATTACTAGTGGAGGAAAAGTTAGTGAAGACAGACATATAGATAAGGTGAATAAACCTTATTTACCTACTCCAGCTTTGGCAATGTGTCCTTATATTCAAGAATTACTCGATAGTTTGCCTGCTAAAAAAAACCGAGTGCGATTTTTAAGTCTCGAACCCGGTCATGAAATAAAATGGCATTTTGACGGTACGGGTAGCATTGATAAAATTGTTAATTCTCGTTCTTCTCGCTTTCATATTCCTATAATTACTAGTCCTCAAATTGAATTTAAAATTTGCCACAATATTTGCCAATGGCAGCCAGGAAATATTTATTATGGAGATTTTTCTTTCCCTCATCGGGTAAAAAATAACTGGAAACAAACCAGAATTCACCTAGTTATAGACTTGATTCCCAACGATGAATTGAGGTCTTTATTCCCCAAAAGTTTTTTAGATGAGCAGTACAAACGTTGGTTATTGAGAAATATCTGCAAGAAACTCTATAATATTTATTGGCAAAAATTGAAACACAATGCAAGTAGTAGTTTTGATAAATAAGATTATTTCTTTTTTAAAAACAACCCAATAATATCTCCCCAAACTCCATAATAATGAAGAACAATAGTAATTCCGAATAGCTGTACTTTTTGCAACCAATTAACTGAATCACTACAATAATTGAGCTTACTAATTATGGATTTACTGGGGGGTTTTAAACGCCACAAAATTTTGCTCGCTCTTTGTTGATATAGTTTTAATTTATTATCCGCAGATAACATATCTAAGTCTTGACCGCCCGTTCTAGTACGGGTTATTTTACGGGCAATTTCTGATAGAGAAGCTCTAGCTGGATGAGAAATACAAACATCTGCACCATAGACCAATAAGTATCCGCGATCGTAAACTCTTTGACCCCATTCTTTATCGCCACCAGATTTCAAATCGGGGTTGAATTTTCCCACCTCTCCCATCACAGCCTTGGTGGTAAACATATTAGCGGTGGCAGCATAATGAAGCTGCTCGACGTATTTTTTTTGATTGAGGAAAGTGGTACTATCGTAAAGTTCGACTATGGTTGGCTGGTTGTGCTTTTGGTAGTAAAAATTAATTTTTCCTGCTACTAATCCGCAATTATTTACCGATCGCAATTGTCGAACTCCTTCCTCGATCCAATTCGCTTCGGGAATGCAGTCCGAGTCGGTAAAAGCTAAGATTTCTCCTCGCGCAATACTAATACCTCGATTGCGAGCAATATAAGAACCAGGTTGAGATTCTTGGATCGATTTTGCCTGGGAGAATTGACCTACAACAGGAGCTAAATCTTCTGTCGAACCATTATCTACAATTATAATTTCATAAAGATCGCAGGGATAAGTTTGATTGTCTAATGCTGTCAGGGTTTGACCTAATCCGATCGTGTCATTGAGGACGGGAATAATTACTGAAACAAATTTGTCCATGAGGCATGATTATTAATTAATTATTAAAATAGCTATTGATAAAGGTACAGGTATTAAATAAACGCATAATTTCACTGCGCTCTTTGCGGGTTACTTGACCGGATTCTAATTTATTAATTATGGGTTGTAGATCTAAATAATCTTGGAGAAGATTAGCCGATTTTTGAAAAGTATCAATAAAAATAGCTGAATGTTTATCTAACAATAAACTAAAGACGATCGCCGAATTGCGAGGCTTTAACTTAGGGAATAAATACCAAATATAGCGATTTTCTACCAGGCGATCGCGATATTTTTTAAATTTGCTCTGATATACGGGTAACTTTCCTTTATCTGCTTCTTGAAAACTAGCTAGGGCGGGGAACTGTTTCAAGAGTAGTTGGCGAAAGATTCTACGGTCTAAAATTAATTCTAGGGGTAACTGTAAGACAAAATCTAGATTGTTTTTAGTATAAAAAGGCAGCATCGCGGGTAAAAATGTACCCATAATTTTGGAAATAGCATTGCCAAGATAGCGTCTTTGGCGATAATAAAAATCGAGACACATTAACCGTTGATAAACATAAGGGCGATCTATTTGATTAAAAGCCTCGACTAAATTGTCCGCCATCCCTGTAGTCAGATAGGGCATAAATTTGGTTTTCGCCAATTCAGTTAGGGTATCGGAGGCTGCTTTTGTTCCCCAGGTATGCAATTCATTAATTACCCCATCGTTTACTTCTTGTCCGAAGTAAGTTTCTGATACCCCCCATTTGGGCAATCTTCCCCCACCTAAAGGGCCACCTAAAAAGCCATGAATCACTGGTAAATCCTGAGCCTGCAGCAAATCGATCCAGCCCCGCCAGTAAAAGGGGACATTGTTGACGCTAAAAGATTCTGTTTGCCAACCAGGAAACTTTAGATCTGTTTCTGGGATATTGGAATCTCCCGTCAGAATATAGGTTAGGTATTCCGTTTCTGTAGCCCCTGCTAATTCCACTCCCAAACGAAAATCGTCACTTTCAGGCTCGCCCCAAGTAGCAGCTGTAATTTGGCGTTGCGATCGCTGGAGGTATCCTAATAAGATTCTAGAATCCAAACCTCCGGAAAGGGCAATTAGAGCCTGGGGACGATCTCCCAACCAGGTAGCAATTGACTGTTCCATTAGCTCGTCTAACTGAAGGATCGATTCCGCTTCAGTGGCGGTACTAATTTTATCCCCAGTCTTACTACGGGGTATAAAATCAATTTGAGACTGGCTAAATACCGTTGCGCCATTGACGGGCAAAGTTTTAACCCCTGCAATCAAGGTTTCATCGCTTAAAGGATGAGAAATAGCTAGGGTACTAGCTAATACTTGGGGGTTAAGCTGCTTAGGAATAAAGGGTAAGAGGCGAAATGATTTGAGACTACTAGAAATAACTAGTAAATCGTCTTGTCGCCAATAATATAAAGATTTGGTACTCAGATAATCTGAGGTCACTAATAAAGATTTAGTGCGATCGCACCACACCAATAAATTATAGATTCCATCAAACAACTGCGAGCCTAACTGTTCGAGTTCCCAATCTTGCCAAGTTTCATTAATGGGCAATTTGCCACAGGTTTTGCCGTGTAAAACAAATTCCCGCTGTCCGTATTGCCAATGTCCAGACTTATCTGCCGAATTATGAATTATCCCCAGACATATCTCAGGTTTGGCGATCGCCATTTCGGGTACTTGGCTATCTAAAAAAGTACTATCCTTAACTAATGGCTCGACCAAAGCTGGCAAATCTTTAGTTTTATTCCAGTCAATAATTGCCAAAACATCATTAATCATCGCTCTATTACCTACTAAAAGTTAGTAAAGATTTCAGTTTTAACTTTCGATCTGCCTCGATCGCTTTCAATTTATTTTTGATAAATCTAATAGGTAAATGAGTCATGGCAAAAGCCCAACGTTTGGGATATTGCAGCCAAATCGGATCGTAGAGTAAGCTATGCAAACTCAAACCAACATAAGGTTTCCAGCGAGCATCGTAAGACATGGGTATCTGAAAATCGGGCTTGTCCCCTGCAAAGTCATCGGGAATACCTGCCAACTCATAACACTGCTCGAAAGATTCTGGCTTATTTTGATATTGATAGAGAAATTCAAAATCGATCGTCTTTAAACCCCTATGGCGATCGCAAATTAGATTAGCTGGCTGAAAATCAATTAGAGCATAACCTTCTTCGTAGAAAAACTTGAGAGTTTCTAAAGCTTCCTTGGCAACTGATAAGGGCAATAATTTACTCTGACGATTTTTAAACTGCAGTACGTCATCGTAATAAGGATGAATTAAATAATTCGAGCCAGTAGCGATAACCTGGGGAATAGTCTTCAGGCGATCGCTATAAGTTTGACTGACAAACGCTTCCCGTTGGAAATATTTTTCGCAGCCCGGTCTAAAAGTTTTTTTAACAGCCAATTTATTCTGATATTCAATCGCTTCTACCTTGGCTCGTCTGCCAAACCTAGTTAATACCTGGGTTACTCGATAGTCTGTTTGAAAATTATGATGTAACCGAGCAATTTTTTGCCTCATCTCTTCGCACCTTTGGGGCATAGCGATTTCTAAATAATTCCAGGCTTCTCGCTCGTTATCGCTAGAGTGAACCGTATTGCACTGCTGTTCTGGGGGCAGAGTATGATTGACTGCATCTCTAATTTTATTTTTAACCGCGATGCGACCATTAGAAAGATGGGGCTGCTTCGCCAATTCTTTTTCAGTCGGTTTGAGAGGCATCAAATCCGCTGCTACGATCGCCATTGCAGGATCGCCTCCAGAGGAGGACCACGGACCTTTACCCCAGTTACCACCCCGCACTCGATATTTCACGCGCTTGACTGCTTCGGGATCTAAAATTGTCGTGTCAATTATGTTAAAACCTTCTTTGATTAACAGTTCGCTAATTGTTGATTCTAGATTTAAGTCTAATGCTCTTTGGCGAACAAAAAATACGGCTAATCCTTTGACATCAGAGATATCTGGCAGACTCGAACTTTTGTCCGAAGACGAATCAAGCCAGATCTCCCTACTATCAAGACGAGCCAATGTATCTTCAGAAGGTCGCCAGTCAATACTAGCCAAGAAACGATCCAAATCTTTGAGAGTAATTTCTACTTCAATACCCAAAGAGCGAGCCAAATCCTCTAAAATTTGACTGTACTCGTGTTCTGGATTTTTTTCTATGGGGATGTCTCTAGCTACAGACCAAGGAATACCCGATTTTTGTCCTTTGTGATAAATGGCATGATATGCCAGACTATAAAAATGAATTTTGGGGTTGGGTACAAAAAAAGTATCCTTAATCTTAATTGCCCCCGCCAAAATTTGTTCGGCTAACTGAGGAGGATAATATGCCATATTTTTATAGGCAGTTCCAGGCAAACCAGTTGTGGTGTAAATATCACAAGGAACAATGCCAGGATGTTTTTTAATTAACGCTTCTACCTTTTCTATATCCGCGTCCCCGACTAGCATATCGATATCTTCCCCAGGCTCAATCGCGGGTAAGTCTTCAAACCAACGCAGAATAGCATAACTTATTCTCTGACTATTAAGGGTTTCAAAAAAATTAGTCACTCCCAATACGGGAGAGATATAGCGTCTGGCATTAGGTCGAATTCGTTTGCAATTTTTGACTACCAATACGGGTCGAGCGATTCGCGACTCGTCCGCCAAACCCATTACCCCAATTACTTTGATGCGTCTAAAAATAACATTTTTAGTCAATCCTATCAGACCAGAAACTAAAGCCAATAAGTCACTCGGTGCATAGAATACGTACTGGGTATGCTTATACTCACTAAAAAACCACATTCTTTGCAAATGCTGGGCTTGGCTCAGAATTAAGATATCCGCGTTATTTTTTTTGATGCCCCAAGATTCATCCACTTCGATGATATATGGGTTAGATACGGTTGTCCGATCTTGATTTTGAGTTAACAATCCTAGATAGTTTGATGTCTTAGGATCTAGACAACTACCAACAAACCTTACTTTGGCTGCACCGATTTCAATAATCCTCTGATACTGTTCGATTGGCTGTTCAAGGTTGGCATTCAACTTACCACTCAAAAGCAAAGAAATAACTTTTAAAATCCAGGTTAGCGGGTTAGCATATACCGAATTGAACCATATTTTATTATTCATTGTGACTTTTTAAATTAGCCCTACACCAGGGACTTCTCTTTCTCTTTGACCGTTTGAGCGGAAACATTTACATTATTAGATGTAGGATCTAGCACGCTGAGAAATAGCTGCTCGTGGTCTTTCAGGTCGCGGTCATCGGCAAATTCTGCATAATATCGCTTCAAACTATTTTTACCCATAGTTTTTAGCTTGCTGCGATCTCTCAACAATTCAGTTAAAACGCGATCGCAATCTGCTTCATTTTTAAAATAAGCTGCGCCCTCTCCTGCTACCCAGGAATTAAAAGGATTATCTTGAGCTAGGACTGGGCTACTGGCAGACATAGCTTCAATTAAAGAGGGGTTTGTGCCACCTACTTGATGTCCGTGAAAATAAAGAGCAGTATAGTACCGTAATGCTGCAACTACTTCTTGCTCGTAAATACCCCCCACAAACTTAATTTCTTCGCTAGCAGATTCTAGAACTTTTTTGTGGTAGGCATTCTCTTCTGGCTTATATTTTCCCAAAACCACTAAAGGCATATTTCTAGTCCTTTGAGAAAATGCCGATACTATTTCTAAAATCGAATTTTCTGGTTCGGGTCTAGCAATTACTAGAGCATAGTTACCAGGTGTCAAGTTATACTTGTTTAATAAAGTCGCATCTGCTTTGGTAACAGCTTGGGTGCTGTAAGGGATCGTGGCAATTGGCTTAGGAGTTTTGACTCGATCGCGCAGATACTTTTTGATGTGGGGATGATCTGCGATTAAGTAGTTGCTAAACCAGACCGCACAACGTTCGTTGATATACAGCCACGCTTTTTCTAAAGCATTCCATTTTTTTCTCCACCACTCCATTCCATCCATGTTGGTCATGTTCGTTCTATTTTTGAGGCGATACAGAATAGAAAATACTGCCGTGTTATAACCCAGGGTTAAAATTAAACCATCTTGTTTTACTGCATGAAGTGCTGCTTTTAAGTCGAACAAGATTGACCAAAAAGAACTATCTTTGGGTACGGGAATATGGACTAAATTAATTCCTTGCCACATACTGTAGCTGATTTTTTCTCCTTTACTTTGACAGTAGACTGTAACCCGCCAGCCTCTATTTGCCAGATATAGAGCTAAACGTTCGGCGAAAGTTTCAAAACCGCCGTGACTGCCAGGAATGCCACGAGTACCGAGTATTAACAGCTTATGTTTTTTCATTTAAGGGACTTTAATATTTAGATAGCTTTTTAAGGCGAATACTTAACTTAAGATTCAATTAAATAGAAACTATTTAATTATTTTAATTAAGTTATTATGCCTATAGAATA
>CAYXWE010000179.1:0-7019 GCA_964468145.1 uncultured Pleurocapsa sp. | reverse complement strand
CATTGGTTACGGACAAACCATTATCAACGGTAGGAGAGTCAGAATGGGTCAATATATTACCCGTTCCCAAGCTGACATTGCTCTAGAAAAAGAGCTATATCACATTCAAGGAATGGTCAAAAAACACGTCAAGGTAGAATTGACTCCTTATCAGTTAGGCGCTTTAACTTCCTTGGTTTACAATGCGGGGACTCGCGTCATCAGAAACAGTACCTTAGCCAGAAAACTCAATGCAGGAGACTATCATGGTGCTGCCAAAGAATTTACTCGTTGGAACAAAGCAAATCAAGGGGGCCGGCTAGTGGCGATGCCAGGATTAACGAAGCGGAGATTGGCAGAGCAAAGATTGTTTTTAACTGCGTTACGCTAACAAGACAGAAGAGATCGCAATACTTGGATTGGATTAATTGAAGTTTATCTATAAATTAGTGGGTTTCTAGTGATTTATATAACATAATGTACACTCACCTGTTCGTAGACTCAATTAGTTAGCAGCAAGGGTTAATCAAATCTGGTTTTTTGCTAATGCGGATTGTTTCCTCCTAAAGCTTTGTCAATTTGTGTAAATTAATGGCTTATCAAAATCCCACAACCCGAATTCAAGTAAAGTCAACACCCGACCGACAGCAAGCTAATACACTAGCATCTTATGGCAATCTCGATCTCCGATCTCTAAAAAAGTCACCAAGATTCAATCTGAGAATCAAAATAATTTTGAGCGCGATCGCCCTAAGTGTAATTCCTGTAGCTACTATTGGTACTCTGGCTTATCAAACAACACGCGCTCGACTTACTCAGCAAGTAAACAGAGTACAGCAAGAGCGAGCCAAGGCTCTATCTCGTAATTTTGAAGATTTTATTGGCAACCGTATTGGAGAAGCGCGAACTCTAGCCCAAAGCCCCATCTTTACCAATCCGAATATCAAAAAAACAGTAACTCTCAATCAAAAAAAATCCGCATTAAATGCTTTTCAGGACAAAACGGGGTTTTATGACAGTATTGTTTATTTGGATCTAGAGGGAAATCCTCAGTTTCAAAGTCAGTCACAATATCCCCTAAAGGCAAATTATAGCGATCGCGATTATTTTCGCCGAACAATTAAAGAGAAACAAATCAGTCTCAATGAAATAGGGATATCTGTCTATACGGGAAACCCTAGGATGGAATTTACCATCCCAGTTAAAGATGCTTGGACGGACAAAGTAATTGGCGTATTGCGATTTAGAATTCCTAGCGATCGTTTAATATCAATGTTCCAAGATTATGTTGTAACTAACGAAGAATGGCATTTGATAAATAGTCGAAATCTGATATTTGCTAGCAGTATTGACAATCTCAATAACGAACCTTTAGTTAATTACTTTCCTGAAATTAGACAGGCTCACCAGAACCAAAAAATTATCGGCGCATCGGTCAAAAATCCTGGCGATCGCGATCGCCAACAACTAATTAGCTACGCACCAGTAAAACTTCCGCCAGCTTATGCTGAGGATCTCAACATTGGAACGGCGATCGCTTTAGATGAAGATATTGCCTTTGAGGATCTCAAGCCTTTGAAATGGATTTATGTTGGAGGGACAATTGGCACCGCTTTATTAATAGGTTCGTTGGCTGGTTTTTTTGCCAACTATATTATTCAGCCCTTGCAGAAGCTAACCGCTACGATTGACAAACTAACTCTAGGAAAACTGAGTACCAGGATAAAACTAGGGCGTGGCGACGAGCTAGGCGTGTTGGGAGATAGCATTAATAATATGGCTCAACAATTAGACTTAGCCCTACAGCGTCAACAAAATATTGCCACAACCTCTGCCTTAATAGCTCAAATATCTCAAGCCCGCACCCCTAGAGAACTACAGATCCCGTTTAGCACTTTTCTAGCAGAAGCCAGAAATTTCTTGGTCGCCGATCGCGTTGTATTTTATCAATTTGATTCTAAATGGTTTGGTACGGTAATTGCAGAATCAGTAGCTCACAATCTTCCTCGTACTTTGGGAATACAGTTTAAAGATCTTTGTTTTGCTAAAGAATACGTCCGCCAATACCAGCGGCGAAGAATTCATGCAGTACCGGATATTTACGAGGCTAATTTAAATAAGTGCCATCTCCAGCAACTAGAGCCATATCAAGTAAGAGCGAGCTTAGTATTGCCAGTGATGCTCGATTACACCGCCGCCCCAGACTCAGAAAAACTGATTGGTTTATTGATCGTGCATCAATGTTTTGCCCCTAGAGTCTGGCAACAGCCAGAAATCGACTACCTACAACAAATTGCATCCCAACTATCAATGGTATTGAGAGGATACATTGGTGCAAAAGAAGGAATTGGGCAAAAAGCCAATCTTCAAAAAGACCTGTCAGGGGTTATGGGACGGATGAAACGGGTCGCTGGGGGGGATTTGGGTCACCAAAACCATAGTATTAGCGATGATACTAGCGAGGTAATCAAATCGTTTGATATGGCGATCGCCGAATTAGGACAGACTGTGGGCAAAATTAAAACTCCCAGCCAACAAGTAAATCGTCAACTCCAACAAAATCTAGAACAAATAGCACAGTTAAAAGAGCAGATCGAAGCCCAAACCAAACAACTAACTCTCGTGTTCGCTTTTATAGAACAACTAACGACCTCTATCTCAGAAGTGAATAAGGGAACTGGCACAGCATCAAAGACAATCAATTCTGTAGTAGAAGATTTAGAATTAGAAAAGACCAATTTCCATCGGGCGATCGATTTTATGTCCGAACTAGATACCAGTCTGCGCCACAATACAGACAAAGTAAAAAATCTCAGCCGTGCATCTCAAAAAATGGGCAAGATGATTGGTTCGATTAGAAAAATCAATTTGCGAGCTAGTTTATTGGCAAGCAAGCTAAATAACCGTATCCCAGACTTAGGTGATTCTGCTTACGGGCTAAAAGAAGAAATTAAATCCATTCAACAGTCAATTGCTGCGACCAAAGAGCTAGAAAACGTCGTCAGGGACATAGATCGCGAAATTGCAGCAGTTCTACAAGAATATAAGGCCAAAGGAAACCAGCTAGAACGAGAAAACTATTTAGTAGTCAATGCAGAGCGTAATTTGTCGCAAATCGTCAGGACAACCAAGGACAGCCAACAGCAGTTACTGTCTTTGGTTAATATGACTAAAACACAGCTACAAACTTGTCACAAAATCAACGGTTTTAAAGATGAGATCGATGTTAGTTCCAAATCTCTATCCGATACGAGCGATCGCGCGATCGCTTCTTTGAAAAAAACTACCCTCACTGCCCAAGATTTAGAAAATGCGATCGACTTTTTCAAACTATAGGCAAATTATCGTCGATCCTGTGGCAAAGTTATGTTTCCAGGCTTATCATCATTGATATCAATTAAATTTAACGTTTGATAGGGAATCTCAATACTATGACAGAGCGAAAGGTAGCGATTATCACGGGAATTACAGGTCAAGACGGTTCTTATTTGAGTGAGTTGCTATTAGAGAAAGGTTATGAAGTCCACGGTATTATTCGTCGCACGTCAACTTTCAATACCGATCGCATCGACCATTTATATATAGATCCTCACAGTCCAGAAGCTAGATTGTTTCTCCATTACGGCGATCTAACTGATGGGACGACTCTCCGCCGTATCCTCGAAGAAGTCAAACCAGTAGAGATTTATAATCTGGGGGCGCAGTCTCACGTCCGAGTTAGTTTTGACTCTCCAGAATACACGGTAGATTCGGTGGGTATGGGTACATTACGTCTATTAGAAGCAATACGAGACTATCAACACCGTACGGGAATAGAAGTGCGCTATTATCAAGCTGGTTCGTCGGAGATGTTTGGCAAAGTTCAAGAAGTACCCCAAAAAGAAACTACGCCCTTTTATCCCCGCAGTCCCTATGCTTGTGCCAAAGTCTACGCTCACTGGCAAACCATCAACTACCGCGAGTCTTACAATCTCTTTGCTTGTAACGGTATTTTATTCAATCACGAATCTCCCCGTCGCGGTGAAACCTTTGTTACCCGCAAGATTACTAGAGCAGTAGCCCGTATTGTGGAAGGGACGCAGCGAAAGCTTTATCTGGGTAACTTAGATTCTAAAAGGGACTGGGGCTATGCCAAAGATTATGTGAATGCCATGTGGTTGATGCTACAGCAAGAAAAACCCGATGACTACGTAGTTGCCACAGGAGAAACCTATCAGATTAAACAATTTTTAGATGTGGCATTTTCTCACGTTAATTTAGACTGGCACGATTATGTCGAATTCGATCCTCGTTATTTACGTCCTACAGAAGTAGATTTATTAATCGGCGATCCTAGTAAAGCTAAAGCAAAGCTAGGCTGGCAACCATCCATTAGCTTTGAAGAATTAGTGAAATTGATGGTTAATGCAGACTTGATTAATCTCAAGCTGCCCACTCCAGATGGCAGCACCGAAGACGATAGCAGCAGTCTGCGTCGTAGTTTTGCCACGATTGTTGACTAGTTAGCAAAGATAATCAATAAAAGAATGTTAGATTTACAAGGCAAAAGAATTCTAGTTACTGGTGGCAACGGTTTTTTGGGCAAGCAGGTAGTAGATCGACTGTGTAAAGCAGGAGCTACCATCGATAAAATTAGTACTCCGCGATCGCAAGAACTAGATTTGCGATCGCTATCTAACTGCCAGCAGGCTGTCAAAGAACAAGACGTTGTGATTCACTTAGCTGCCCACGTCGGCGGAATCGGTCTTAATCGCGAAAAGCCTGCGGAGTTGTTTTATGACAACTTGATGATGGGAACACAACTAATCCATGCAGCCTACGAAGAAGGGGTGCAAAAGTTTGTCTGTGTCGGTACAATCTGCGCCTACCCTAAGTTCACTCCCGTACCTTTTAAAGAAGATGACCTGTGGAATGGTTATCCAGAAGAAACCAATGCCCCCTACGGTATTGCTAAAAAAGCTCTTTTGGTACAGCTAGAAGCCTACCGACAGCAATATGGTTTTAATGGGATCTATCTTTTACCCGTTAATCTTTATGGACCAGAAGACAACTTCGATCTTCGTAGCTCTCATGTCATCCCTGCTTTAATTCGGAAAGTACATGAAGCTCAAAAAAACGGCGATAAAAAGTTGCCAGCTTGGGGAGACGGCAGCCCTACCCGCGAATTTTTGTATTCTACCGATGCAGCCCAGGGTATTGTCATGGCTACCCAAAAATACGATGAATCTGCCCCCGTCAATCTGGGTACAAATCAAGAGATATCGATTAAGGATTTGGTAGAAACAATTTGCGATCTTATGGAATTTGAGGGGGATATTGTTTGGCAAACCGACCAGCCCAACGGTCAACCCCGTCGTTGTCTCGATACTCAAAGAGCTAAAGAAAAATTTGGTTTTGTCGCGCAAACCGAATTTCGCCAAGGTTTGAAAAATACCATTGATTGGTATCGCCAACACGCACAATAGGCAACAGCACAAAAAATCGATGCAGAGCGGTTTTGAAGGTTTCCACACTTTGAGCGACTGCATCGTAGTGTGCGATCGCGATAAATTTATCGCGATCGCTTTTATCAAAACTAAGAACAAAATTATCTAATCAACATCCAACAATACTTTTTCCTCTGGAGTTAGTCTTGCCAAAGTTGACTCGCGGATGTACTTTCTTTGATTTAATTGTGGTGCTTGGTTTCTGCAAACAAAGTAAGATTGAATGATACGGCGTAGGTTATCGGTTGTATTAACCGTACCGCCATGCCAAG
Source organism: uncultured Pleurocapsa sp. (assembly GCA_964468145.1). GTDB lineage: Bacteria > Cyanobacteriota > Cyanobacteriia > Cyanobacteriales > Xenococcaceae > Waterburya. The sequence continues at coordinate 1,282 of CAYXWE010000179.1, read as the reverse complement.
TATGGGAGTTCATAATAATGACCGAACCTGCAGGTGCTAAAATTAACTCTTGCTCTGGATGAGCTACTAAACAATTGTTCACCGCCTCTTGAGGAATTTGGTTATAAAGATGAGATCCTGCAACAACTCTCGTTGCACCATTATGTTCGGTAAAATCATCTAGAGTCCAAAGAGTATTACAAGCAAGATAATTGCCAGGAGTAACAGCTTCTTCCCAGTCGGAATGTAACGGTTGTAGTCCGCCGTTGGGTTTGGCTGCTCGATAATTGATCGAAGAAACCTTAATTTGGCTGCCAATTATGTGCCTAACAGCAGCTAAAACCTTGGGATGTTGAAAACAAACATCGAACATAGAATCTTTGTTAATAAGATTGCAGATTCGCTTTGCTCCCGCTTCAGTAAATGCTGCTGCTGCTAACATCTCGCGGACTTCGATTTTTATCCAATCAAAGATATTACGAGCCTGTTGGCGACGGGAATTCTTGAGTTGGGGCGAACCAAACTCTGGAGAACTAGATCTAGCCCTTAATCGGGGTTTTAGGCTGGGATTGTATTTAAACAACCAGTTTATCGCTATAGTCTTGATACAATAAAAAATCAGATTGTAGCCTATTGCTGCAATTTTCGCTCCCATACTGAGATCTTTACGGTTTACTTTAAGCTGATAGGAGGTTTGATCGACTGCACCAGCACTGTAGCCTTCTAATTGAGTTAACTCATTCAATCTTTGGCCAAAAGTGGCGATTTGCTCTTGATTTAATATATTGTGCAAAACTAAATAGCCATTGCGATCGAGGAATTCTATTTCTTTTGGAGTTAAGGTATCTGGAGTAACCTCTAGTCCTAAAAAAAACTTTTGAGTATCAATAACTTTTTGCATTCGCTGTTTATCTATAACTAAAAGTAAAAAATGCAATACTTACATATTTCAAAAATACGTTTTCAGTTATACATCGAAGAGTCGCTACCGCTTCTACTAGAAATGCTCAAAAGCCAAAAATACAACCCTACTTCATATTCAGTTTTCTCAAAATTTTGACTTTAGTATTCGTTATTTTGAGTAAAAATGCATAATTATGCCAAATAATCATCGATTATCGTACTCAGTATTTTCTCAGAAACGCTTCATTTGTTCTTAATAAACTGCCTGTTTTTTTTTACTGCTCGCTCCTACTAAATACTGTCGGTAATACTACTAAAGTGGAAATTCTCGACCTTACAGCCAGGAATAACCCCGCCACCACAGCGTTGTGCCTGACTTAGAGCGACTACATTCTTCAGC
>CAYXWE010000178.1:0-7024 GCA_964468145.1 uncultured Pleurocapsa sp. | reverse complement strand
GTCGATCTGGCTGAAGATGCATTAAACATTGAAGTCGTAGGCCATCCTGGTAAAATTGTGGAGATTATTCAAATGCTCAATAAGTTTGGCATTCGCGAAATTGCCCGCACGGGTAAAATTGCCCTAGTCCGAGAGTCGAAAGTGAATACTGAATATCTCAAGTCTTTAGAGGCGAAGGTGACGTTGTAGAAATATTTTTTATAATCTGGGCGTTGGTGAATACGTAATGCTTTAAGCAAGAAATGGAAGTGTAGCAAACCTCAAATAATGTAATTCATCTATTTCAGTAATTTCGATAATTATGTTGGTCAAAGTTCATTTCTGAGATTTCTTAGCAGACATATATTTATCTGTTTCCCGCAGTCTTTTACTTAAAAATCGGCAGATTTCTAAAATAATATGGGGACGTTGAGAAATTAGGCTAATAAAGCGTTTCTTCTCTAAACTAAGCAATACACAATCTTCTAGAGCGATCGCGCTATCCCAACGGGGTGCTTCATCAAACAGGGCAATTTCACCAAAGTACTGCCCTGTAGTTAATTGTTTAATTTCTTCTGGTTCGCCGTCGAGTTCTTTGAGTATTTGAATTTTACCGTCAGCAATAATATATAAATTGTTACCCCAATTTCCTTCAGTGTAGATTGTTTCTCCTGCTCTTACTTGTCTTGGTTCTAAAGCTTCGTCGATTTGGAATAGTTCGTCTAAAGTTAAGTTTTTAAACAGGGGGACATTTCGCAATAAAAGCAATCGATTCATAGAGGTGCTAACGGGGCAGTCAAGGCGATCGGATGGAGGAAAAATTTCCCGTGCTACTGATTGTACGATGGGATCGGGGTCTTTGAGTAGAGCAGTAGGGACGATCGCCAGGGCGACAGATGCCCCTGTTTTAATCCAGCGATCGCGACTTTCTAAGGCTTCGAGTAGTATTTTGTAGCCTTTATTTCTCAGCCATTGGGGGGTTGGTTTGATGTTGTGTAGTGGTTTATCTGAGACTGTTTGTTCTAGTAAAGGCATTAAGGGTTGAACAAAACGTCGATGGTTAATGGAGGCTAATACTTCGACTGCATTAGCTAAATCACGGCTATCGCTAGTAGCCAAAATTCTTCTGACTAACTTAACGGTGCGAGAATAGCCTAAACAGGACAGGATATATAAAACCTTTTGTAGTAAACGCTGTTGGTAGTCATCAATGGCGATCGCCAGTAACCGCCAACTCGGATCTTGCTGGGGTATTTGTTGCTGCCATTTACGGGTGCGGTTAAACTGCTGAAATTCTGGGGTGAGGTGTTTGTAGAGGATTTCGTTAGCCTGTTTGGTTTTAAACAGGGCGATCGCAGCAATGGCAGTATTAACGATATCGGGATTATTTTGGCTCAGGTTATCTTTGGCTATATTTAAACCAGGTTTACCATAGGCTGCCAGGGTATGAGCTACTTGTTGTCTCACTTGGGGATGGCAGTCGCCCAAGCCTGTCGTGACAGATTCGAGCATTTCCCCACAGTGAGTAATTTCTAATAGTTTAAAGGCAGCAACTCTAATTAAAGGCTCATCATGGTTTATTTCGGCAACCGCTATCTTGGCTAAATGACTATCTTGGGGTTTGGCTAGGGTGGTTAAAGCTTCGAGGGCATTTTGTTTGGCTTCAGTAGTAGCTAAAGGTAATAGATATTCAATCAGGGTAATAAATTCGGGATTATTGCTGTGACGGACTACTCTAGCGATCGCTTTACCGATAGTATCTGTAATCTCGATCTGCCAAAATTGTTCTGCGATACTACTGTCGATCTTTTCGGTATCCTGATGTTGGAAGGTAGCAATTAGAGCTAAAGTTTTTATTTCTAAATCGCGATCGCTAATTAATGTCTGCAGTTGTTCTAGTTCAAAATCATGCTGGTTGGCAATCAAAATTTCTAAAGCAGTGGCTTTGACGGTGGAGTTGCCATGGGTTAGTAAGTCGGCAAACTTGTCTCTTGTCTCATCATTACTATGACTAAATAACTGTAATACTCCTTCTCGCAGTGGTTGACTGGCATCGGTTAACAGAGCGGTAACTTCAGGGAAAAACTGACTGGGGTTGCCCAAATTAGCTGCTAATTCTAAACCTTTGATTTGGGTATAGGTGTCGCTATTAGTTAAAAATTCCCGCACAACTGTATGAGATTGGGGCGGTAGCTGAGTCTTGTTTTGCTCAAAGTCATCTAAATTGATACTATCAGAGCGAATCATATCTTCGAGACTCCGAGCGTAATATTTGCCCATAGGGATTCGCACCAGCAATAACAGCACGGTGAGGGTAATAGCCAAGCCCGTAATTTGTCCCAGGCTCAAATAAAGGTGACAGATCCACAACACTACCCCTGCTAAGGTTAAACCCACAGAATAAATTAAACCATCGCTCAAGGCGCGAATTCTGCCTACATACTGATGGGGGATGCCGTTATAGTTTAGCTGATGAATCGGTAAATTAATTGCTTTATAGAGGGCATCACCGTTGATATGGAGTCCAATAGCTGCCAGGAGATTGAAGTTAAACAGCAAGCCAATTAAACTAACAACAGTAGTGGCAGGATAAACTGCATTGAGTCTGGCTACACCAATCCATTTTAGTAACGGGCGAGTAATGCCATAGAGAAATACTACCTGGATTAAAGAAATAACCATGCGCATTAATCCCAAAAAAGCAGTTAACTTGGATTCTTCAAAATACTGTCCGTAAATGTTAAACCAAAGAAATTCCGAGCTAATATAAATTATTACCAGTAAAAAAGTGCTAGCAGCCAAAAAAAACACTAAAGGATAGCGTCTGCCTAAATTGGGCAAAGTTTTAAGCGATTCTATGATGCTAACTTCGGTTTCTGATTTAGGAGTTTCCAGACGACGTTGAGAAGATTCTAGATAGAGTAATTGTAAAAAAGCGATCGCCATAAAGATGGGCAACCCGTATAATAATTCGCGACTGGGAAAGTAACGGGATAACCCAATGGTAAAACCACCACCGACTAATGTACCTACTGCTTGAGCAATACCAATAAAGGGAGCGTATTGTTTGTATTCAAGAGCAGTAAAGTAATCTGTCAGCAAGCCTGGATAGAGAAGATTGTTATTAAAATCCCATTGGAAAAAAATAACAATCAGCAGCACATAATAAACCCAGGTAGTATCGAGGTTAATTAATAATCTCAAGCCAATTGTTCCTGCTATAGAAATCAGCAAGACATAGCGAAATACTTGAGTGCGACGATAACGATCTGCGATTTGAGAAAAGATTCCGTAGGCGGGAAGAGAACACAAGCCGATTAAAATAAAAGCAATCGGTAAATTTCTGGCACCAACATGAGTCACAAAGAGAGAATTGGCGATCGCCATAGCTATAACGTTATACGCCAAAACCGTCACAGCTAATAACAACAATTGTGCCAAGCGACCAAATTGTAGGTTAGATAAACTCAAACGCTTTTCAACAGCTTGACTAATCATGATTTTTGTTCTTTTACTGGAGTAGTCGTTGCTAGTGTAGAAGCTATTGTCTCATCAGTCTCTAAAGTTTCCACCTCACTACCCAAATTCTCAACTGGGCTGGGTTCAATTAATAAAGTCAATCCTGCTGCAATTACTAAAAACACCCCACCCATAACTACCGCCAAGAGACGATCGTCGTGAAGTATATATTGCATCACCCAGCCAAAACCCAAAGCTGCGGTAATTTCGGGTAAGACAATAAAAACATTAAATATACCTTGATAGATTCCTCGTCGTTGGGGAGGAATCGAAGCACTCAACATGGCATAGGGGAGTATTAAAGCACTAGACCAAGCTATGCCCAAACCGATCGTCGATAGCAAGAGAATATAGCGATCGCCGATAAATAATAGGGATATTAAACTAGTCCCCCCGCAAAACAAACAAAAACTATGAATTATCGGACGACCAAAACGTTTAGCCAAACGGGGTAATAAAAAAGAAGAGATAATACACACCGCATTGTAAACCGCAAAACATACTCCCGCCCATTCAATACCTTCACTATACACAAGAGAATCTTGGCTGGTTGCTCCAAAAATATTCCTAGCTACGGCGGGGGGAAAATAAAGTAAGAAACAAAAGATCCCCAACCAGGTAAAAAACTGTACCTTAGCCAACTGCTGCATCTTTGGGGGAATTTGTTTTAAAGTCTGCCATGTTTCTCGCAAACTGCTAGTAATACCACCTCTAGCTGACTGTAACTGCTCGAATTTAGCTAAATTTTGCGGAGGATATTCGGGGGTAGTCACAATAGTCCACAATACAGTACCCAAGAATAGTATCCCGCCAAGGTAAAAAGAGACTTCTATAGTCAAGGGAATTGGGTGAATAGCACTACTAGTATTATCTACCTGAAAAATATGAGAAAGTATCCAAGGTAAAGCAGAAGCAGAAACCGCCCCCAAACCTAGCATAATACTCTGCATGGCAAAACCCTTAGTCCGTTGCTCCTTGGGTAACAAGTCCCCCACAAAAGCGCGAAAAGGTACCATGCTCACGTTGGCACTAGTATCCAAAATCCACAACAATCCTGCTGCAATCCAGAGATTAGAACAATTGGGCATGGCAAATAGAGCAATACAGGCGAAGATTGCCCCAACCAAAAAATATGGTCTTCTTCTGCCCAAAGAAGTCCAAGTATAATCGCTCAAGTTACCAATAATCGGCTGGACTAATAAACCAGTTAGAGGGGCAGCCAACCAAAGAATCGGCAAGCGATCGGCATCTGCGCCGAGATACTCAAAAATGGCACTCATATTAGCCATCTGCAAGCCCCAACCAAACTGAATTCCCAGAAAACCAAAGTTCATATTCCAGAGTTGCCAGAAACTAAATTTAGATTTTGCGATCGTCTGGGGAATATCTGGTGATTGAGATCTCGACATAAGGATGAAGTTGCCTAGGGTACTAAAATTAGTTTAGTGCAACTCAAATCTCTCGACCCTAATTCTAGAATTTTATCCAAAATAAGTTTGAGAAGTCTCAGCCATTCTCGCTTTATTTAGTTCCTTGTTTTAGATTTGCCCCCAACGCTCCCGAACAAAATCCGATTGAGGATGTTTGGCTCAAAGCAAAGCGTTTTATACGTGAATTTTACTCTCTTTGTGACTCATTGGCGATCGCAAAATTAAAAAACCCAGAAGAATTTGAAAACTATAGTGAAATTCAAACCCTACACCGATATCTTTATAACTTGGATTTTAGAAAATACAGTTGATTTTCTAGATTCATTCTAATTACTGTCGTCGCAGCATTTGCCATGCACAGGGTATAGAATTTTGCGACAAAAAGTCAAGATAACTATGTAACGTGATTGATGTACGACAAATAGCAATTCGAGAAACTTAAAACAACCATTTTAAAGAAAAAATTTTCAGATAGAATATAGTAAAAAATTCGTATAGACTTAAAAATTATAGTTGCTACAATTATATTGTTATGAGTTATAAATATTAACAACCTTATAGCTTATTCTCTTGTCAGAATTTAAAACATTAATTGATGGAAAATTCATTACAACAAAATGAACTCCTAATTTCTCAAACTAGTAAACCTTTGGGAGAAATTCTGATCGAAGCAGGATTAATTTCTGCTAGCCAACTAGAGTTCGCTCTACAGCAACAAAAAGAAGAAAAGCGAAAAATTGGTGAAATTTTAGCCTCTCATCATTGGATCGAACAAAAAACTGCTGACTTTTTTGCAGACAAATGGCAAAAATTAATAGCAGAAAAGAAGAAAAGACCTTTAATTTATTATTTTCGCCGTTCGGGATTGCTCGACGAAAAGCAAATTGCTAAATTATTGTGCGAACAGCAAGAACGAGAAAAGCCGATTAGATTTCATCGCTTGGCTATAGAAAAAGGATATATCAAACAGCTAACCGTCGATTTCTTTTTGGCCAATGTTTTTCAGATTTACCATTCTAATATTTTTTCTTTTGCTAAACCCTACGAAATACTTAGCAGATATAACAGAGGAGAAACTAATTTTCGCCGTGCAGAATTAAGTCAAGCACCTTTAATGGGGGTTAGCCTTAAAGGAATACAGCTTGACGGCTCTAATCTACGTGAAGCCAATTTGACTAGCTCTAATTTGGGCAATTCTAGTTTAATTCAAGCAAATTTAGCATTGACTAGTTTAGTTAAAGCAATTTTGACTAAAGTCAATTTTGAAAGAGCTAATTTATGTCAAGCAAATCTAAAAGAGGCTCATTTAAAAGAGACAAACTTTACTCAAGCTAACTTACAAGAAGCAGATCTAACAGAAGCATATTTATTTAATACCATTTTTGCAGGGGCAGACCTGAGACAAGCAAAATTACCAACAAAATTCGCTTATGAGGTATTTTATGACTCGAATACTCTTTTTGATAGGTCTTTCGATCCTATAAAAGCTGGGTGGACAAAAATGGATTAGCAGTTGAGTAGGTAAGCGCGATCGATTAGAAGATAGGTAACTTAATAAGTAGCGAGTAGCAGGCAATAAGTACTTGACTCAGAATTAAACTGGTTTCTATTTTAGATTTAATTCTGCCCACTCACTTATTAGTTATTAATTAAAAAAACCAATAAGGAATTTTTCAACATATAACTTATGTTTCATAAGTGGCTTTTGAGAGGCTTATTATCGATTTATTTATGTAGCTATTTAGCTTTAGAAACTTTAGCCCAGATTATTCCCGATAATAGTTTAAATAGCGATCGCTCTACCGTATCTCCCAACACTCGGATTGATGACGATAGTACAGACTATATTGAAGGGGGAACAATTCGAGATAACAATTTATTCCATAGCTTTGCAGAATTCAATGTCCCCAATGATGGACGAGTCTATTTCGCTTCTCCTACGGGTATTGAAAATATTATCACTCGCATTACAGGCAATAATTCATCTCAAATTTCTGGCACTTTAGGAGTAAACGGCAGTGCTAATTTATTTTTGCTTAATCCCAACGGAATTATTTTCAATCAAAATTCTCAGTTAGATATATCGGGTTCATTTC
>CAYXWE010000177.1:0-7028 GCA_964468145.1 uncultured Pleurocapsa sp. | reverse complement strand
GACCAATTTCTATCGCCTACGAGTCCCCTAAATTCATGTTACCCATTCGCTTAGGTATGATGAACGCCCAGGGCGATCAGGATTTATTAGTTTACTTACTCTCCCCCAAAGGACAGGTACAGCTTACTAACTATCGCACCGTCAAAGTTCCTTCTAATACCGAAGTACCCGAATTTGTACAGACAGAGTTTAAAGACTTTTATCAATCCATGTTCCAAAAATCTTACGAACAAGAAAAAAAACAGGTAGCCTTCTTAGAATATGCTTGGGATATGAGTACCTGCGATCCTTGTTCTGCCGAACCTTTAAACCGCGAGGAATTAAAACAAGCTGGGGTATTTTGGTTAGAACAATCTAATCCTAATAATCGTTGGGGTGGCAATAATGTCTTTATCACTCGCCTCCATGTTAGATATACCCGCGATAAATTCCCCGAAGATCTTAAATTCCAATCTACAAGCGATCGCACTAATTTTCAAGGACGATATATTATCCGTCATCCTTACACTGGCGAAATGACTTGTAGTGCAGCAACACAGTATAAGCAAAGAGTTGCTACCAGACAAGAACAAGAAGCGCAAAATCTTGCTAGCCTAACAGGGTGGGATATTAATGATATCCGCGACAAAATTACCTTTGTCGAAGCCAAACCCGTTCCCTGGTGGAATGATTTGTGGAATTAATTATTAATGCTGGAGTTTTGGTGGGCAATACAATATTAATTATCGGAACAACAAAATTATCTTTTTTGCCCACCCTACCATTACCTATGGCTGAATAAATTAAACAACAGTGGAATCAAAATTAATTATTAAAAAGATGACTGGCTAGTATTGTTTTTTGCTTCAATGGGCATTCTGGTAATTAGATAGTCGCTAAATTCCATTCAAATGCCCAATTATCGAAGATTGTATGTTCCTGGTGGCACTTATTTTTTGACAATTGTTACTTATTGTCGTCGTCCATTATTTGAAAATCGCAATAATATTGAGCTTTTACGTACTTGTGTGGCTAAAGTACAAAAGCAGCAACCATTCAAAATTACGGCTGCGGTAATATTACCAGATCATCTACATTTTATTTGGCAATTACCCGCAAACGATTCTAATTATTCTCAAAGAGTATCAAGATTAAAAGTATTGTTTACCCGTGCTTATAAAGTCAATCATCCTTCAAATTTAGAAATTTCTGAGTCTCGTCACAAACATCGAGAAAGTGATATTTGGCAACGAAGGTTTTGGGAACATTTAATTAGAGATGAAGCCGATCTGCAAAATCATTTAGATTATATTCATTACAACCCTGTCAAACATAGGTTGGTTTCTTGTCCTCATTTATGGTCGTATTCCAGTTTTTCTCACTGGATAGATCGAGGGAGATACGCATTCGATTGGGGTTGTGTTTGCGATCGCCGAAATAATCAAAGGTAGGGTGGGCATACTAAAGCATATGAAGCGTGACGATTTATTGGTTGATGCCCACCTTTATCTGATGTTGATGGTCGTTATTCGGCAGCGCGGTGGGCAATACAATATTAATGATGAAAATAAGAAATTTATATTCGTTGCCCACCCTACATTATGGAAGAAATTAAACAAAAGGTTATTCAACTGCGAGAACAATTACAAAAGGCGGGATATGCTTACTATGTTCTCGATAGTCCAATCATGGAAGATGCAATATACGACAAGTTATATCGTCAGTTACAGGATCTAGAACAAGAATATCCTGCATTAATTACTCCCGATAGCCCCACCCAACGGGTAGGAGACAAGCCAGCAGATCGATTTAATTCAGTTAAGCACAATATACCCCTCTATAGTTTGGAGAACGCTTTTAACTCCGAAGAATTGGCTAAATGGGAGAGGAGGTGGCAAAGACAATTAGAAACAGTACCCGAAAAATTTGCTTATGTCTGCGAACTAAAAATAGACGGTAGCGCGATCGCCTTAACTTATGAAAACGGTATCCTAGTTAGGGGTACAACTCGTGGCGACGGTATAGCAGGGGAAGATATTACCCAAAATATTAAAACTATTCGTACTATTCCTTTAAAGCTTAAGTTAGATCGTCCTCCTGCAACAGTGGAAGTCAGAGGCGAGGCTTTTTTACCCTTAGATGTTTTTGAAGAGATTAACCAAGAACGAAGCAAGTCGGGCGAGGCTTTATTTGCCAACCCCCGTAATGCTGCTGCGGGTACATTGCGTCAGCTTGATTCTAAAATAGTAGCCCAACGCAAGCTTAACTTTTTTGCCTACACTTTACATATCGTTGATGATGAAAATAACGAGATCTCATCGCAATGGAATTCTTTGGAATGGCTAGAAAAGATGGGCTTTCTAGTTAATCCCAACCGCAAGCTGTGTAACTCCCTAACAGAAGTAACCGCATATTTCGATCGATGGGATACGGGAAGAAAAACCTTACCCTATATGACTGATGGGGTAGTGGTAAAACTAAATAATTATCAACTCCAGCAACAATTAGGATTTACCAATAAATTTCCCCGTTGGGCGATCGCGCTTAAATATCCTGCAGAAGCATCTCCCACAATTGTTAAAGATATTATTGTAAATGTCGGACGTACTGGTGCGGTTACGCCCATGGCAATTATGCAGCCCGTACAGCTTGCAGGAACTACGGTACAGCGGGCTACTCTCCACAATCGCGATCGCCTGGAAGAATTAGATATCCGCATTGGCGATACAGTAATTGTCCGCAAAGCAGGGGAGATCATCCCCGAAGTAGTTAGGGTATTACCCGATCTTCGCCCCAGCAATAGTACTCCCTACCAAATGCCTACCCAATGTCCTGAGTGCAATTCTACTTTGGTACGTCCAGAAAATGAAGCGGTGACTCGTTGTGCTAATCTATCTTGTCCCGCAATTTTGCGGGGTAGTATTATCCACTGGGCTTCCCGTAATGCCTTAGATATTCGCGGTTTGGGAGAAAGAATTGCTATTTTATTGATTGAAAATAATTTAGTTAATTCTGTTGCCGATTTATACAATTTAACCGTCGAACAAATTGCTAGTTTAGAACGAATGGGAACGCGATCGGCCCAAAAACTAGTTAAGGCGATCGCCGAATCTAAAAATCAATCTTACGATCGCATTTTATATGGTTTAGGTATTCGTTATGTTGGCAGTACCAACGCTAAAATTTTGACTCAGAATTTTCCCACTATTGAGACTTTATCCGCAGCATCTTTTGAAGAGATTGAAGCAGTTTATGGCATCGGCGAAGAGATTGCCCAATCTATTTTTGAATGGGTCAGAGTATCGGAAAATCAAGCTTTGATTAAATCTTTGCAAACAGCAGGATTAAAATTTGCTAATGAAGATACCAACTCAGAAAACAATGACAATTTATCTGAGTTAACATTCTCTGGAAAAACTTTTGTAATTACAGGAACTCTACCTACTCTCAAGCGCGATGAAGCTAAAAAAATTATCGAACAAGCTGGAGGAAAAGTAACAGGTTCTATTAGTAAAAAAACCGACTATTTATTATTGGGAGAAAATGCAGGTTCTAAATTAGCCAAGGCAGAAAAACTTGGTATCGATAAATTGAGCGAATTAGAGCTACTCAAATTAGTTGAACCATAATGTTACTAGTTGGTAACAATCGAGCGAGTCTATAATTCAGAGCGCAGCTTGCTATAGTAATATATACTTATGGCTTTTAGGGCGTGCGATCGATTAGAGAGAATGATACTTTTGAAGGCATTTAAGCGAGATACAAGGAAAAAAATGTTCTGCATAGCTAGAGCTATGGAGGTTGTTTTTTGACGAAGTAGGTCGTTTAAAGGTCAAAAAAAGTACTTTTTATTTAATCGATCGCACGCCCTAACCCTTGCTACTGACAAAGTAATCATATTACGCAATAACAAAAGATTTCTAGATAGTACTCACACTAACTTAAAATCATTTTTATAGCGATCGCGCTTCATGAGACGAACAACTAGCTAATGTCTGACTCCGATCTTATAGTAACTAACAAGTTATTATCTAGTTTGATTTCTATTTCTGGGCAAAATCTACTGCCCTATCTAGAAGAGGTATCTCTAGTTGGCGAACAAGTTTTACACGAACCCAAAGAAGCGATCGCCGAAGTTTACTTTCCTCAAACCGCTAGAACTTCTCTGTTACTAGCAATGTCCGATCGCTCTGCTACGGAAATACTCTCCGTTGGCAACGAAGGAATGATGGGAATGCCTGCTATTTTGGGCAGCAATTCCCCTACTACTCGTTCGATAGTTCAAATATCTGGTACGGCTATCAAACTACCGGCAAAAGTAATCCAGCGAGAATTTCAACAAAACAAAGCTATAAGACAATTACTTTTAATTTATGCTCAAGCACAGTTTAGCCACGTAGCTCAAATTGTCGCCTGTAGATCTCATCACGATATCGAGCAAAGACTAGCTCGTTGGCTATTATTAGTCTATGAAAGTACCCAACAGGATAAGTTACCCTTGACACAAAAATTTATTTCATTGATGTTGGGAGTTAGACGAGCTAGTATCACCGAAACAGCTATTTCTTTTCAAAAACAAGGGATTATTCAATACAGTCGGGGGCAAATCGCGATCGTTGACTACTCTAAACTTAAGTCTGTTTCCTGCGAATGTTACGAGAAAATTAAATTTGAGTACACACGCTTGTTAGAACCAAAGCTGCTTAAAGAAGATTAAGAGCGATTTTCGGACTATGTACGATAGCGAACGGAAACAAGGTATTTTAGTTCGGTATGATTTTTAGTCAATAAATAACAGACTGTTAAAATTCAACTAGAAAATGACCCTCTGTTAGTTTGTTGTACTAAGTAAGTAAACCTATAGAGTATGAGATTAGCCCCATTCATAGTTAAGTTCTAGTGTCACCCCCGACACTGCAATTTAGCCAGGTGGGACTAAAATTTCCCATTGATGTCTGAGAATATTACCGAACCAATTAACCAAATACTTTCTGCTTTACCAGAGCTAGAGTATCAGCGTATTGCACCTCACTTAAAGCAAATAGAACTCAACAGCGGTCAAATTCTGTCTGAACCTGGTGAAGAAATTTACCAAATATATTTTCCTCAAACAGCAATGATTTCCTTGGTTTCGATCATGATGGACGGTTCAACCACAGTGATTGGGTTAATTGGCAATGAAGGTTTGGTTGGATTAGCTGCAATTTTTGGCGGAAACAGCACTACTAGCCGTTCTATTGTGCAAATTTCTGGTAAGGCACTCAAAGTTCCCGCTAATGTTATTTTACAAGAGTTTCATCGTATCAAAAAACTACACCAGTTAATCTTGCTCTATACCCAAGCATTATTTACTCAAGTATCTCAAAGCGCAGCCTGCAATCGACAACATAATATTGAAGAAAGACTGGCTCGTTGGCTATTGTCAGTACAAGATTGCGTACTGCACAACGAGTTGCCTCTGACTCAAGAATTTATTGCTAATATGTTGGGTACTCGTCGCTCTGGGGTAACGGTAGCAGCAGGAATACTTCAGCAAGCAGGTATTATTCGCTATAGTCGTGGCAAAATCACCATCCTCAACCAAAAAGATTTAGAAGCAACTTCTTGCGAATGCTATCGTTTGGTGCAGAATGAATTTATTCGTTTGTTGGGTTTTCGACGGGGTTGATTTTAGTTTGTGCGATTGCAATATTGGTGATATATCCTATTTTTTTAGCTATAGCTTTAGCAGTTATGGTGTTTGACAATTTACTTTTTAACCGCAGAGAATGCAGAGAATGCAGAGAACGCAAAAAGAGGCTTAATGGTGCATTTAATAATTGTAAGAGAGAAATTTTTTGTCCTCACTTAAGTCCATAGTGCTATACTTTCCGTGCGACATCGTACAGACAAAATCTCACTTTGCATGAGAACGTTGGAATGTAACTGTATTAATTTATTCTGGGAAACTATCAAGGAAGATTATCAACGAGAACTAGAATTTTCTATTTTAAAAGGGTGCTGTCCTAATTGTTTGTCTAAAAATATCAAATATCGCGAATTCATTACCAACAGAGAATTTGGATTTGAATGTTTTGACTGTAAGTGGCAGAGAAAATATTCTCATCAGCAGTTTGAAGAATTTTCTACTTATTGGGTTCACCATTTGTCAGACTCTCAAGATAATAAGTCTTAAATTAAATTGATTATTAGTGCGTTTGCGTACAGACATTGAGAGATATATGTGTAAACTTTGAGAAAGCTAGAAAATAATTTAGTCGATCGCGAAATGAATCAAATACGATTTTACATTTCGCGATTTTTACTCTGGCTAAAATTAACCAACGATTATTTCCAATCCAATGGTTTTTCGACTGCAGAGGGAATAGAATCAGCTTCCGTATCAGAAGCAGAACTTTGTCGATCGAGAATCATGACGCTAGTAGCTTGAGGACCCATTTCACCTTCAGTTTCTTGGAATCGGACTCCGTTTCCGACTGACAATTCATCAAAACTAACATTAACCACACTATTACGATGGAAGTATACTTCTCTGCCAGTATCTACTGCTTTAATAAAGCCGTAATCTTGGTCTGAGAATAACTTAGTAATTATGGCACTAATCTCTTGTTCGGGGTGTACTTTGCGATCGCCTTTTTGTTCGGTTGTGATACTTACCAATTGGCGACGTGCTGCTTCAAAAGCATCTCTAATTACTGTTTCTAAAGCTGGATATTGTTTGCCCTCGTCGGGATTGTGAGTTACTGCCAATTCTCTACCGTGGGGAATAGTAATATCAATACTTACTTTGTAAGGAGAACCGCTACTAGGATTTTCGTGGGCTTTTTCTAAAACTACGCGACAGCTATTGATATAGTCGCAAAATTTTTCTAATTTAGCAATTTTTTCTCTAACCAAAGAATCAATTTTCTCTGTTTTCTTAATATCGCGGTAAGTAATTTCTGGTGGTATTTGCATTTTAGTTCTTTAATACTAATCTCTTATAATGATATTGGCGATCGCCAGCTCGATAAACCCGGGTACGATCGCCCAGGGGGCCTTGAGCGTGA
>CAYXWE010000176.1:0-7030 GCA_964468145.1 uncultured Pleurocapsa sp. | reverse complement strand
TAGTAATTACTTCAGCAGTGGCAAAAAAGGTAAAAGGTGTCGTAATTACTTCGTCTCCACAGCCAATATTCATGGCTCTAAGAGCTAAATACAGTGCATCAGTACCAGAATTACAGCTAACACATTCACTCACTCCTGTATATTCAGCCAGTTTTTGTTCAAAGGTAGCAACTGCTTCTCCTCCTATATACCTTCCAGAATTAAGAATTTCTAGAACAGCGCGATCTGCTTCCTCTCGAATTAATTTATACTGTCGAGTTAAATCGACTGGTGGAATCTTATTCACTCGCTTAAATTTAGGATTTTTACTTAGATTGAGATAGTTTAAGAATTATTCAATATAGGGTAGCGCGAAAAACTATTCTTTAGTTGTATATAGATGTTCAAGACACAAAAGATCCACAGCAATTAAATTAATTGAGTACAGTAAAATTGTCCTGTCACCAACTCCATATTTTTTGTAAAGGGTTTATTTTGAGCTATGGAATCAGCAGAAAACCGAGAACAGTCTCCCCAAACTAATCAGCCCCAAGGAGCTAATGATTCGTCATCCCTATCAAAAAGCGAAACGATTAAGTTATTAAATGACAGTATCGACAAATTAGAATCTACTATCAAAGAGATCGGCAAAAATCCCGCTCAAAATTTACCTTCTTCCGACTCAATTAATACTTTACTCAGCACTACTCAAGAATTAGCTGATTCTGTTGCTTCTCCTCCTCCTCAAGCAACTCCATCCCCCGCACCCGTCGCGGAAATTCCTCCAGAATCTACTACCCCCATTCCTACTCCACCAACTACCGAAGTTGAATCAACTCCTACAGTCAAACCCGAACCAGAAAAATCACCAGTTCAACCAAGTAATCAGGAAACTAAACAGGATGTTACCAAAAACAAGCAGAAAAAAAATCGCGGTTTAATAATTATTGGCATTGTGGGAGTGGCGATCGCCATTATAGCGATCGTTTGGCTTTTGCTACCCGAACCTACTAGTACCGTATCTTCTAGTACCGAACCCACTACTACTGAAATTATCGATACTGATTCGGAAATTAGAGTCAATCCTCAAACGATAGAAATAACAGACACTCAAACCAACTTAGAAGATTCTACAGAAGATATCAGTTTAGATAGAGAATCGACTGAATCAGAATTGGAAATACCCCAAGAAATACCCATCCCATCAGAATTAGTTTCCCCAGGGAGAGCTACCAACCTCAAAATAGAAACTATCGAACCAGAGTTAACTTTTACCCCCGAACAAACTCTAATCGCTGCACTACAAACCAAGCTAGCAGAATTGGCTGCTGACTACGATCCAGATTTGTTTGACTCTGTGAAAGTAAATTTGCCTGACAATAGCTTAATCCTCAAGGTGACAGACAAATGGTATTCCTTAAATGAATCTCGACAAGACAAACTTGCTAACGAAATCCTCAAACGCTCGCGCCAGTTTGACTTTAGCAAACTAGAGTTTCAAGATCCTGCAGGAAAATTAGTCGCTCGTAATCCTGTAGTTGGCGATCGCGCTATTCTTATTCAAACCAGTAAAGATAATTAAAAAATTTCTTAGTTCTTTGTTTTTTGTCATTTGTTTTTTGTCATTTGTTCCTCGTTCCTTGTTCTTGTTCTTGTTCTTTAAAAATGTACAATGTCTGATGGAGTAATTTTAAAAATAAGGATACGCATAACAGGTGGTCAAAAAATTGAGTAATGAAATCTTAATGAGCCTTGTTGTTGTGATTATTTGTGGCTCGGTGCTGATCTTCTCTGCTTTTACGGGTAATGATTCCCAAAAACAGGCGATCGCATCCGAAATTCAACAGCCAACAAATACTCCCCAGTTAATAGCTCAAAATAATACCCCCCAAGAGGAAACTTCTATGGATTTATCCAACGCGGTAACTACAGACTCAGGCTTAAAATATATTGTTTTAGAAGAGGGTGATGGTGCATCTCCCCAAAAAGGTCAAAACGTTACCGTTCACTATACAGGTACATTAGAAGACGGCAGCAAATTTGATAGCTCTCGCGATCGCAATCGTCCCTTTTCTTTTAAAATTGGCGTAGGTCAAGTAATCAAAGGTTGGGATGAAGGCGTGATGGATATGAAAGTCGGCGATCGTCGCACCCTCATTATTCCCCCCGAATTGGGCTATGGTGCAAGAGGTGCAGGTGGCGTGATTCCTCCTAATGCAACTCTACTTTTTGATGTAGAATTGCTGAAAATTGGTTAATTAATTATTAGCTTGTGTTTGTTGGTGGGCGAACAACCCTAAAGGTTTAGTTGTTACTACTCAACATAAATTTCCATAAGCTCGATCGCATTGATTTTTATTATTAGCCCTGATGTTATTAGATCTTTTTTATAAATAGGTAATACATAAGTTTAGACCGTCGTTATTAATTACTGAAAAGCGTTTAAAAGTTTACCGAATTATTTATATAAGAGGTCTAATATATTATGCCCATAAATGTATTATGAAATAATACATTTATGGGCATAAGTCATTTCATTTATCATGTTTTCAATTGCTCATAAGGCGATCGCAAAACTGATGGTAAAAGGCTATATCAAAGTGGAGTGTCCCCGTCTTTTTAGAAGAAAAAGTAATTAGTTTAGAAGAGATTAAGCAAAGTCATCCTTTGGATACTCAAGTCGCGGTTCAAACTTTAAAGCGATATCTTGCCGAAGATAAACATAGTATTAAGTTACACGATTTTGTAATGGATGAAGTCAATTATAGAAAAAACAAATATCCTTCTGGATTGACTGGCTGTTTTGTTTGGAGAAATAAGATTAAAAATCAAATCGATTTAGAAGTACAAAGCTATGGTGAAAATTGGCAACCTTTGCAAGCTGGTTTATTTGATGGTTCGCTAAATAGATTTTTGTAAATTCGAGAATCACGTAGCGAATATCATACTGTACCAACTGAGAATTATTAAACTATGATTGCTAAACTATCTATTCCCTTATTTTTTAATTCTAAAAAAGTACGAGAAGTTTATCGCGTACCCTACCAACAAAGAGCAGTAGAAGCAGAAGCTTGGGCGAAGGAACATAATATACAGCCAGCAGCAAAAGATAAGAAGCGAGTAGGCTTACTATCGATCGACGTTCAAAATACCTTTTGTATTCCCGACTTTGAATTATTTGTTAATGGTGCGGTAGAAGATAATATTAGACTGTGTGAGTTTATCTATCGTAATTTAGGCTCGATTACCGAGATTATTCCGACGATGGATAGCCATACAGCAATGCAAATTTTCCATCCAATCTTTTGGATAAATAAAGCAGGAGAACATCCCGCACCTGCAACAACGATCGGTTATACAGATGTGAAAGAAGAAAAATGGCTGGTTAACTTAGAATTAGCGGATAGCTTGACTCAAGGAGATAGCGATCGCCTTAAGAAACACGCTTTATATTATGTCAAAAAACTCAGCAATGATGGAAAATACCCGCTAACAATTTGGCCGTATCATTCTATGCTAGGCGGTATCGGTCATGGGTTGGTTTCAGCAGTAGAAGAAGCAATATTTTTTCATAGTATTGCGAGAAAAAGCCAGACTAGTTTTGAACTCAAAGGTAGTAATCCTTTGACTGAAAATTATTCCGTATTGAGTCCCGAAGTTACAGATAGTGCGGATGGTAAATCTATTGCCAAGAAAAATACCAATTTAATTAATAAATTATTAAATCTAGATGCGGTAATAATTGCAGGACAAGCAAAGAGTCATTGTGTCGCTTGGACGATTGACAATTTATTAACAGAGATCGAGAAAATAGATATCAATTTAGCCAAAAAAATATATCTATTAGAAGATTGTATGTCTCCTGTGGTTATACCAGGAGTAGTCGACTTTACTGCTCAAGCAAATGAAACATTTCAAAAGTTTGCCAGTGCGGGAATGAATATCGTTAAATCGACATATAGCAATCTTATTTGAGTTGCAAACATTATCTAGCCCCAAAGTCATTTGTTGCTAGTCATTAGTCATTTTGGCTTTCATAAATGATTCAAGGTTGCTATATAAAATTTCTTTAATTAACGCGATCGCCACAAATTATCAAAAAACCAATAAATTTAATGTTCCTAGAGAATTAATCATCTCATCAGCAGGTAAACTATCACTCATAGGTAATATTACTCGCCAAAAATCGATTATCAATGAATACCTTTCCTGAGGCTTTAGATATAGCAGTAGAACAGGCAAAAACAGCTACCAAAGCTGCGATCGCGGATGGTTATAGACTAGTTCAGGTAGAGTTAGTCGTACCAGAAATAGCACTCCAGTCCGAAGGATTAGCCCTAGAATTTGCTAATTTATTTGCTGAGTATGGCAGTGGGGTTAAGGTAATGTTTCCTGATAGTGGTGCTGCTGCACTAGCCAAACGCAACTGGGGAGAACAAACTTTTCAGGTAACGGATATGGGGAGTCGCTTTACTTCTATTGAAACTCAGATATCTGCCGAAGATGAAATATTTATCGTCACTTGTCCTTCGGCGGTAGAAGTAGAACGAGCAGAAAAACTAGCTAATTTAGCAGGCGATCGCCCTGTAATCTTTCTCATTCCTCAGTTGGAAGATGTGGCGGTAGTGGGGATTGGTTTAGCAGCCAGACAGTTACGAGAGCGTTTTATTAAAAATATTTATTCTAGTTATCATCTTCGCCCTATAGAAGGTGGGGCTATCTTACGCTGTCACCCTTCTCTCTGGCAAATTTGGTTAGAAAAAGAATCGGGTTACGAATTGGCTACCGAACTATCTAGCAAGCCCATGGGAGAAGATTTAGACCGTTTGATGATGCAGTTGACTGCGGGTGAAGGGGAAAATGCCAACAGCCAACCTGCTAGAAAAAAACCTAGTATACTGGGTAATCTACAGAAGTTTCTTAAAGCACTTAGTCAGTAATTAGTTATTGGTCATTAGTCATTAGTCATTAGTTATCAGTTATTAGTCATTAGACTTATGGGCATAAATAATTCGCTCGGTGGATGGGATGACAAAAAACGAAGAACAAAAGACAAAAAACCATAAACTTTGGATTGTCAAAATCATTCATGCCCATAGGTTTATTAGTCATTAGTCATTGGTTATTAGTTATCAGTTATCAGTTGTCAAAAATAAATGGTTGCTGGCTACTGTAGTTGTAGCTCTTTTATTTAGCCTGTCGGGATTGAGTTTGGCTTTTGATTCTGCTTATACGGTGCAGGATGATGCCAGACAGCACGTATTTTGGTTACAGCGATTAAATGACCCCCGTCTTTTTAATGGCGATCTGATTGCCGAGTATTTTAGTTCTGTTGTACCAGTAGGGTATAAGTTTTTGTATTGGCTGGCAAATACTGTCGGTATCGAGCCTTTTTTATTTAACAAGATACTTCCTGTATTTTTGGGCGTGGGTACATCTATTTATATGTTTTTGGTAACGTTGGAGATTTTTCCCGTACCCTTGGCGGGTTTTATTTCTAGCCTATTATTAAATCAAAATCTTTGGATGCTAGACGATTTGGTATCTGGAACGCCTAGAGCTTTTTTTTATGTTTTATTTTTAGGCTTCATTTACTATTTATTGCGATCTCGCCTCATACCCTGCTGTGGATTTATTGTGTTGCAGGGTTTGTTTTATCCCCAAGTATTGCTGATTTCCACGGCGATTCTTTGTTGGAAACTGGCTACAGACAAGCGAAAGCGGTATTTTTGCATGGCGGGATTAATTTTGGCGATCGCCGTTATTGGTATCTACAAGCTGCAAACTGGAGATATACATCAGGTTATTGAATTAGACTTAGCCAAACAACTCCCTGAATTTTATCGGGGGGGAAGAAATGCTTTTTTCGATGATAATTTATGGTATTTTTGGCTGATTGGACAGCGCAGTGGTTATTTTCCTAGAGAATGGCAGTATGTTCTATTGTGTTCTTTTGGCTTGCTGTTGCCAATTATGGCGAAATATCCCCGAAGATTTCCTTTAGCTAAAGAAATTAAACCCAAAAGCAAAATAATCGGTCAGATATTGCTAGTATCGACTATTTTATTTCTTTTGTGCCATCTTTTACTATTCAAACTCCATTTACCGAGTCGCTATTCTCAACATACTTGGAGAATAATTATTGCCATGGTAGATGGGATGACAATTGCCATAGTTGCCGATCGCTTGTGGCATAAAATGAGCAAATATCCCCAATTAATGCGCTCTGGGATAATCGCGATCGCTTTAGGGGCATTGCTCTACCCCACTTATGCAGTACAGACTTATCCCTATCGTTTGGGTTATGTTACCCCAGAAATACCAGAGTTATATCAATTTCTACAGCAGCAACCAGAAGACAGCTTGATTGCTAGTTTGAGTTCCTCAGCCGATTTTATTCCCAGTTTGGCACAGCGATCGGTTTTAGTAGCTCAAGAGTATAGTATTCCCTATCATTGGGACTATTATCAGCAGATACGCCAGCGTACTAAAGATTTGATTAAAGCTCAATACAGTACAGAGCGATTGCAAATAGAGGGATTGATTCAGAAATATCAAATAGATCTTTGGCTAGTAGATAAAAATGCTTTTGAGACTCAATACTTGAGCAATAACCCCTGGTTGCAACAATTTCAACCAGAAACCCAAGCAGCAATATCGATTTTGCATCGGGGCGATCGACCTTTTATTTCAACCAAAATTAATCAATGTAGTGTTTTAACCACTATAGCTTTAGACCTTTTAGACACAAAATGTTTAATTGATAGGAGTAATTGAATTACTTAAATCAAATCGCTGAGATTAAGTAGTTTAGTTGGATACTTATAAAAAGATTTTCCCTACTCTGTTATTGTTTGCCTGCTATTTTTTTTGTATTATAAGTTGACTGTTTATTTAGAGCTAATTCCTAATGTAAATATTAATTAAGCTAAACACCAATCGCGATCGGGATTTTATAGTCCTATCATATCGACTGTTTTATTTTGATAAAACGATTACTGTATAAGGGTTTTAGCTTGTTAAGGAATTAGCTCTAAATTTTAAACTCTCC